>RKRS01000094.1 GCA_007571275.1 Dehalococcoidia bacterium | reverse complement strand
CCCCTTTGGGGGAGCTGTCACGGAGTGACTGAGGGGGCTTCGGAGCTGGGGCAGCCCCCTCAGCCTGCGGCATCTCCCCCAGAAGGGGAGGTATGAGACGGGCGTAGCCTTTCCTCAGGGGGAGATCGGAGGTGGGCGGTTAGTCGGCGAGGACCGGCTCAGAGGTTTCGCTCATGACGAAGCCCTCGTAGCCGTCCGCCGCGATCTGGTCACAGCGGTCGCGGTAGACATTGACGCCTCCGGCGTAGGGCATGAACACGCGCGGTTTGCCCGGAATGTTTGCGCCCAGATACCACGAATCGGCCAGCATGTACATCGTCTGGTCGGCGATCTCGTTGACGTGCTGTACCCAGTCGTCCTCCGCCTGCTGCTCGACGTCAACCACGTCGATCCCGCGCTCGCGCTGGTACTCGACGAAGTCCGCGATCCACTCAACGTGCTGCTCGATCGAGACTGGCATGTTGCTCAACACGGAAGGCGAGCCGGGGCCGGTGATCATGAACATGTTCGGGAAGTCGACGGTGGCGAGGCCCAGGTATGTCTTCGGACCCTCGCTCCACTTTTCCTTCAACTCGAGACCATCGCGCCCGCGGATGTCCATCTTGAAGAACGTCCCCGTCATCGCGTCATAGCCCGTGGCAAAGACGATGATGTCGAATTCGTACTCCGCGCCGTCTGCCGTGCGCAGACCGGTCGGCGTGATCTCCTCGATCGGGAAGTGGCGGATGTCCACCAGATCGACGTTATCGCGGTTGTACGTTTCGAAATAGTTGGTATCGATCAGCGCCCGCTTGGAGGCGAAGGGGTGATCGCGCGGGAGCAGTTTCTCGGCGGTCTCCGGATCCTGCACGATCTCGCGGATCTTGCTGCGGATGAATTCGGCCGCCGTGTCATTGGCGCGGCGGTCGATGGAAATGTCGCCGTAGGAGCCGAAGAGGAAGTTGAAGCCGCCTTTCTGCCAGAGCCGCTCGTAGGTCTCCAGACGCTCCTCTGCAGACACCTCGAGCGCCGAGACCTCAGAGGCCTCATACGGCATCCCGGCAACCGAGTGCTTGGTCTTCTGCATGATCTCGTCGTAGTTGGCCTTGACCTCCTTGAGGAACTCCTCGTTGACGGTCTCATGGCGGGCCGGAATCGTGTACTGCGGGGTGCGCTGGAAGACCGTCAGGTGCTCCGACTCACGCGCGATCACGGGAATCGACTGCACGCCCGACGATCCGGTGCCGATCACCGCGACCCGCTTGCCCGCGAACTCGACGCCGGCGTGCGGCCAGGCACCGGTGTGGTACCAGTCGCCTGCAAACGAGTCGAGGCCGGGAATCTTCGGGATCTGGCCGGTCGAAATGCAGCCGATGGCGGTAATCAGGTACCGCGCCGTGACCTGGTCGCCCTGGTCGGTTTCCACCTCCCAGAGGTTGTCCGCTTCATTGAAATGCGCGGCGGTGACCCGGGTATTGAACTGGATGCCGCTGCGCAGATCGAAGCGATCAGCGACGTGGTTGAGGTACCTGAGGATTTCCGGTTGCTCGGGGTACTTGCCACTCCAGTTCCATTCCTGGAGCAGGTCGTCGTCGAAGGAGAAGCAGTAAATGTAACTCTCGGAGTCACAGCGCGCGCCGGGATAGCGGTTCCAGTACCAGGTTCCACCGACCCCGTCGCCGGCTTCGTAGACCTGCGTCTTCATGCCCAGCTCATCGCGCAGCTTGCGCAACATGTAGAGCCCGGAGAATCCCGCCCCGACGACGACGGCATCGAGGTCTGGAGTGCTGGTATTGGTTGACATCTTCGTTCTCTCTCCAGCGCGTCGCCATTGCTGGACGCGCCTCGCGGTCAAGACCCGCGCATGTTCGTGTATCTGGCGCGAGTCTAATGGTTAGCTGATGGTTACGTGGCGACTCGTTGGCGGATGATGCGCGCGCGCACTGCTTTCACCACATGTTGGAAGCCCCGCTCGCTGCCGGGCAGCATCAGCATGGTGAAGAAGCCATGAATCTGCCGAGCGTGACGTTGCAGGTCCACAGTCACACCGGCTGCTTGCAGCCGCGCCGCGTACGCTTCGCCCTCGTCACGGAGCACGTCATGTTCCGCGGTCAGCACGACCGCCGGTGGCAGCCCCGAGAGGTCAGGCGTCTGCAGCGGTGATGCGTCAGGCTCCGAGCGCTGCGCCGCGTCGGGCGCATAGTGATCCCAGAACCAGATCATTGCATCGCGGGTGAGTAGCAGTTCGTTCGCCGGGTCGAGGTATGACTCGCGCTCGAAGTCGGCGTCAGTGACGGGATAGATCAGCACCTGCATCGCGATCTCGGGTCCATTGCGATCACGAGCCCGCACCGCGGTCACGGCGGCGAGGTTGCCGCCGGCGCTGTCACCAGCGACAAACAGCGGTACGTCGCCGTCGGCGATCTCATCCAGGTGCGCGGCGGTCCACTCCAGCGCGGCGTAGCAGTCGTCCGCGGCCGTGGGATAGCGATATTCGGGCGCCAGACGATACTCGACGTTGACCACGGCGCAGGACGTTCGCTCAGCCAGCTTGCGCGCCATCGTGTCGGTTTCGTCGATCGAGCCCAGCACCCAGCCGCCGCCGTGGTAGTAGACGATCACGCCGGCTGGCGGCTCGATCGGCACGAGCACCCGAGCGTGGACGCCCTCATCGCCAATCGTGTGCTCCTCGACCCGCGCCATCGGCGGCGCCGGGCCGGCCAGATCGGCCAGTGCGCCACCGAACGCGCGGGCTTCCTCGGGCGTCATTTCGTGAAGCGGTTTGGCGTCAGGATCAGCGCCCTCGGCCATCGTCTGCAGGAAGAGTGTCGTCGCGGGGTCAAGTACCATCCGATGCTCCAGTCGTCCGTTCGCGTCGCCACGCGTATGCGTGGAGTCTACGTCTCCGCTCGCTTGTTGGGGAATATCGCAGACAGAGAGCGGCTAGTGCTCGGCGCTGATGTTGGTCAGCTGTTGCCGTGAGAGACGGCGCTGGTCGGCCGGGATCAGCGGTAAGAGCTGGAAGGCGAGGTAGCCGAGCGGTCCGGCGACGACGAAGGCGGCCAGAATACCAATCTTGCTGTTGCGCAGCAGCGTCGGGTCGGTGTAAGCGAGGTCGGCGACGAACAGGGCGATGGTGAAGCCGATGCCGGCGACCAGTCCGATCGCGAAAATGCCCTGCCAGGTGACGCCTTGCGGTCGTTGAGCGCCGAGTTGGATCGCGCTCCAGGTGAACAAGACCAGTCCGAGCGGTTTGCCGACCACCAGTCCGACGATGATCGCCCAGGTGACGCTGCTGGAGAAGGCGTCGCTGACGCCTTGCGCGTCGAAGTGGACGCCGGCGTTGGCAAGCGCGAAGGCGGGGATGATCAGATAGGCGACCCAGGGATGCAACTGGTGTTCGAGTCGGTCGACGTGGGGCACCGCCTTGCTGCTCAGGTCGCTGAGGCTGAGCAGCGCGCCGACGACCTGGTCGTGTCCGAGCTGGGTCTGTGGCGAGCGGCCGCCGCTGCTGAAGCGGTCGAGCAGGCGTCGGGCGCTGCGCACGAATCCGTCGAGTGAGACGGGCGGTCGCCAGGGAGTGAGAAAGCCGAGTAGCGCGCCCAGCGTGGTCGGGTGGATGCCCGACTTGAGGATCGCGCCCCAGGCGACAAGCCCGATGACCGCGAAGATGAGCATGTTGCGAGCGCCGAGTCGGTAGAGGATGAGCATCGAGACGACCAGGGCGACAGTGAGCAGGACTTGCAGGGTCTGGATCTCGCTGGAGTAGAATACGGCGACGACGAAGACGGTGCCGATGTCGTCGACGATCACGAAGGTGAGCAGCATCGCCCGCAACCCGAGCGGGACGCGCGAGGCGAAGAGCGTGGCGATGCCGAGCGCGAAGGCGACGTCGGTGGCCATCGGGATGGCCCATCCGTGTCGTGTGTCGGCGTCTTGCGCGATGACCAGGAAGAGGGCGAGCGGCAGCAACATGCCGCCGATCGCGCCGGCGATCGGCGCGGCCATCACGCGCGGATCGGAGAGTTCGCCGATCGTGATTTCACGCTTGATTTCCAGCCCGATGACGAAGAAGAAGAGCACCATCGCCACTTCGTTGATCCAGAAGTGGAGCGAGCCCTCGACCGCCCAGATGGCGAGGTCGATGCTGATGTTGGCCTCGAGCAGTCGTTCGTAGGAGTCATGCCAGGGCGAGTTGGCCCAGATCAGCGCGATGGCGGCGGCGAGGATCAGCAGGACCGCGCTGGCGCTCTCGGTCTGGATGAATTCCTGGACCGGTCGAACGAAGAGCAGCAGTCGACGCTGGGCGACGTTGGGTCGTGGATCCAGCATCTGGACGGTGCGACGGAGCATGCGTCTACCGTAGGGCGTCGGTGGATATCGGGCTTGGCCCAAGTCGCGGATGAGGGATTAGGCGTGTAAGGCCTCGCCGCGGTGCAGACGTGCGGCCGTCTCGTAGGTCTGACCCATTGAGCGCACCGTCGGCGCATGGGCGGTGAGGAAGCGGCTCGCGCCGATCAGAACGTCGTCGGCCTCGGGTCGCCCCTGGAAACGCTCGACGAGCTGGAGCGCCGCGTCGTATATCTGGAACGAGTGGAATCCGGCGTCTTCGCGCAGGAGCGCCGTACCGAGCGTTTGCGCCACCGCTTCCTGCTGACCGCTGGCGAGCAGGTCGGCGACGGATTGCGCCGTCTCATCGACCTGCTGTTGACGGTCGAAGCGCTCCAACAGGTCGTCGCTCGAGGTCGCCCCGCCATTCGGCTCCGGTCGCGGCTGACGCGGCATGTTGAGGAAGCGCTCGAGGTATACGGAAGCGGCGCCGTCGAGAATCCCGCGCGCCAGCTCTCGCGACGGGGCGCGCTGCATCGCGCGGTCGACGGCATTGGTGTAGGTGAAGGTGTGGTGAACAGTGTTCCAGTCGCCGAACTCGTTGGAGATATGGAAGTGCAACGGTCGCCGCGCGGCGGCGTAGGCCACGGTCAGGCTGAGCTCGCCCAGCGGCGCGCCGGCGCGGGCGGCGGCGACGATCCGGTGTAGTGAGCGATTGGGCGGATCATCGAGGATCGACTCCGCCACTGCGCGGTGCTCGTCCCACGATTCGTTGCGTTCGCCACCCACGGCCAGCGCCTCGTCCAACGCCTCGCCCGCTTCATCGAGCAATTGGGGCAAGTCGACCGGATGTTGCCAGGCCGAGGTTTCCTCCATCCGTTGAGCGCCGGTAATCGTCGGAATGACCGAGCTGAGAATGTCGGGCGCTTCCTCCCAGCCGATCGAGTCGAGCAGCTCGCAGGCTTTATTGGCGAAGTCGAGCGTGTGACCGACGTCCATGAACGTGTGATCGGTCGATGCGGCGAAGAGCAGATCGGCGAGCTGTGCGTTGTCCAGGCCAGCGACGGCCGCGGTGCGCAGGCAACGCTCGGCGGCGTCGCGCGAGCGCACCTCGGCGAAGCGACGGAACCAGGTGCGGAATTGCTCGGGCCGCTGTTCGTCGGTTTCGAGTGGCGCGATGTCGAAGTCCGGCGGTTGACCCTGCACGCTGCGGGCGACGTGCACGACGCCCTGATAGAGCGCGCGCGGTCGGTCAGCGGGAGCGAGATGCTGTTGAACGTTGGCCATCGCCGTGAGAATCGAGAGTCCGCTCGACCAGCCAGCCGCGCGATTCTTGACCCCAAAGCGAGCGGCCTCAGACAGCACCAGATCTTCTCGACCCGCCTCGCAGAGACCGATCACTGATTTGGCGATCACCAGTCGCAGGTTCTGCTCCAGCCCCTCGCTGAGCTTGCGGCGACAATGGGCGATCGCCTCTTCCTCCTGTGGCTCGGGATCGAGCCAGACGACGCCGTCGCGCACTTCCGCGCGGAACGCAGCCACATCATCCGCGAACAGATCGAAGGCGCAACCGCCCGAGAGGTCAAACTTGGCATGGTGCCAGTGACAGGTCAGGATGCCGTCCGCCACAGTGCCCTGGCTGAGCGGGAAGCCCATGTGCGGACAGCGATTGTCGACCGCGAAGACCTCGTCGCGATGCCAGAACACGGCGGCCGTGCGCTGTCCGGTCGAAACGACGCGCACCCCGTCATGCTGCAATTCTTCAAGCGTGCAAACGCGGACGGTGGCGTTCATGTCGGGCCTCCTGTGCTCTCAGCGTCAAGGCTATCGTCGCGCGATCCACACTGCAGCCGCTGGCTGCCGACGATAGGGTTAATGCTCGGTTCGGTTCATGGAGGCATATCGCTCTGGCGCTGTGCGTCTGCATGGGAGGAGACTCGCTGTGACCACCTCTGCTGAGTCCCCGGAGGGCAGACCCTATGCTGCGCACCTCGTTGGCAGTGTGCCCCTGGCTGACAGTGAGACCGTGTTCCGCACGGTCGCTGCCAAGCTCGGGAACCATCTGCGTCGGATACCCGATGGCGAGACCGGGATCAGGACCAACTGGATCCAGTGGCAGTTTCCCTTGCTGGTTGAAGTGCCCCAGTTCGAATCGGCGGATGAGCCGGCCGGCCCCTTTGGGGCCAGGCTCCAGCTGCGCAGCGGCGCATCGGGCGACGACATCGTCTTCCCCGATCTCGGCTACCGCGACGCCGCCATCGAGTCCTACGCTGTCTTCTCGCGGCTCAAGCGTGAGGGCGTGATCGCTGAGCGCGTCAGGTTTCAGGTCTGCCTGCCCACACCGCTGGCCGTTGTCCATATCCGTTTCATTCCCCGCGATCAGGAAGCCGTCGAACAGGCCTATGAGCGCAAGCTGCTGGAAGAGCTTGACGGCATTCTGGAGATCGTTCCCGCCGACGAACTGGCGGTCCAGTGGGACACGGCCGTCGAGTTTTCCATCCTGGAGGGTCTGCTGGAGTCGTTCCTCAGCGACCCACAGCGCGACATCCGGGAGCGCCTGGTCAGGATTGGCGATTACGTGCCCGAAGCTGTCGAGCTGGGTTACCACCTCTGCTATGGCGATGTTAACCATCGACATTTCATCGAGCCTGTCGACACGACCAAGCTGGTGGCCGTCGCCAATGGCGTTTGCGAGGGCGTGAGTCGAACGGTCAATTGGATGCATATGCCGGTCCCGCGCGACCGCGGCGACGCGGCCTACTTCGCTCCGCTGAGCGAGCTTCGACTGCAACCCTCAACTGAGTGCTATCTCGGCCTGGTTCACATCACCGACGGCGTTGAGGGTACCGAGGCCAGAATCGCGGCCGCGCGAGAGTTTGTCACCGACTTCGGCGTCGCCACTGAGTGCGGCTTCGGCCGCCGTCCGGCCGAGACGATTCCTGACCTGCTCGAGCTGCACGCGAACGTCTCCGCGCCGATCTGATCTGGCTACGCCGATTCTGCGTAGCCGCGGTCACGCTCGCGCTTAAACGCCGCCCAGCCTTGTTCCTCGCGGATTCGCTGACGCGCTGCGCCGACAGTGTCTTCCGCCTCCAGCAACGTGCGCAGGCTATCGTTGTCGCGGTAGCGCACGGCCTCGATCAGTCCCATCTGCTCATAGACAAGATTGACCAGGCGTTTATTTAGACGCACCACCGCCGGCGGCAGTGAGGCCAGCTTGCTCGCCATTGCCTGAGCCGCGTCATCGAGCTGGTCGTTGGGGACGACGCGGTTCACCAGGCCCATACGCAGCGCGTCTTCCGCCTCAATCACTTCGCCGAGCATCAGGATCTCTTTGGCTTGCTTCTGGCTGGTCAGGAACGGCGTAATCAGAACCGGAATGCCAAATCCGTGGCGGATTTGAATCTCACCGAATCGGGCGTTCTCAGCCGCGATGGTGAAGTCGCACACCCCCGCCAACTCGCAGCCCTGTCCCACAGCGTGACCACGTACCACCGCAATCACGGGCTTGGGGAAGGACCAGATGCGCATCTGCACATCGAGCGCGTTCGGCGCGGGGTCATCATCCGGATACAGCGAGGCCCACATATCACCGCCGGCCGAGAAGGCGCGTCCCGCCCCGGTCAGGATGACGGCCCGTACATCCTCATCGGACTCAGCCTGATCGAGCGCAGCGGCGAGCAGTCGCATGACGTTCCGATTGATCGCGTTCAACACGCTGGGGCGATTGAGCGTAATCCGCGCGATCCCGTCAGCGGCTTCATAGCGGACATCGTCGGACGACGGTGGTGGGATCGCGATGCCGTCAGGGGTGCGTTTCCAGGCGCTCGTGTCAGGTTCAGTCATCACGCGGCCTCCTCCATCGGGACAGAACGCTATCACGGCGCGGCTTCCGGGACAGATAGCGCGTCGCTTCGCTCTCCTAGACTTCGAACGGACAATCCGCGCTCGCTGTGATCAGCCCGAATCGAGTCAGCTGGAGTAGATATGCCGAACCGTACCCCGATCATTGACTGCCAGGTTCATGCCTACGAGCGCAATACGCCGGAGAAGCCCTGGCGCTCGTTCCTGACCGGACCCGACGAGGTGACCGGCGACGACATGGTGCAGGCGATGGACGCCGTCAGCGTCGACGGCGCGTTGCTGATCTCGCCGTTCACGATCTATGGCTACGACCCCAGCTATGTGCTCTCGGTCTACGACCGGTACCCGGATCGGTTCGGTCTGATCAAGCCGTTTGACCCACGCTCGGAGACAGTTGCGGACGAAGTGGCGGAGTGGACGGCGCGACCCGGAGTGGTGGGCGCGCGCGTGATGCTCAGTTACGAGAGTCTGACCGCCGATGATCGCGGCGTCGATCGCATCCTCGAAGCGGGAGCCCGAGCCGGGGCGCCGGTCAATGTGCTCTGTTCCGGTAACCTGCCGCTCTTCCGTGAATTCGCGCGACGCCACCCGAATACGCAGCTCGTGATTGACCACGTTGGCCTGGCCCAACCGTTCGACCCGCCACCGCCCGCAGAGCCGTGGGCTGCGCTCGATGAGGTCGCCTCGCTGGCTGAGTTCGAGCACGTGGCGATCAAGATCTCCGGCGCCTGTACGTTGTCGCACGAGCCGTTCCCCTATCCCGACATCTGGGAACCGTTGGGCAAGTTGTTCGCAGCGTTTGGGTTCGAGCGCTGTATGTGGGGCACCGACTGGACCCGAGCGGTCAACCTGCTCAACTACGAACAGGGCGTCGAGGCGTTCCGTCTCACCGACCAGCTTTCCGAGTCAGAACGCGCAGCGCTGATGGGCGGAACCCTGCAACGGATATACGGCTGGTCGCCGGGAGCGGCCTGAGCCCGCGAACTGACAGCTCACGGCTAGCGACGATCGGCGTCCGACCACTCGTTGAACATGGACGTGCGGCCGCCGTCGACGACGAGGTCATGGGAGTTGACGAAGCGGCCGGCGTCGCTGGCGAGATACAGCGCTGCTTCCGCGATGTCCTCGGAGAAGCCGGAGCGGGGTAGCGGGGTCGCTTTGGCCAGGTTGGCCGTCAGCTTGGCCATTTTTCTGGCGTTCTCCTCGTCCGAGAGCGTATTCGCCCGAGCTGAGCCGCCGTAAAAGATCGGCGTCGCGATCGCCCCCGGCGAAATCACATTGACACGGATCCCGTATCGTCCGAGCTCGACCCCGGCGAGCTTGGAGTAGTGCGTCAAGGCGGCCTTCAGGGCTGAGTAGAGCGGGTCGCCCTGTCGGTAGCGCAACCCGGCGATGCTGGAGTTGTTGATGATCGAGCCGCCGCCTGCCGCCTTCATCGGTTCAATGGCGTAGCGGATGCCCAGCATCACGCTGCGCAGCAGCAGGTGCACCCCGTAATCGATGTCTTCGCTGGAGATCGTCTCGAAGGCGCCGCGGGTCGGTCCGCCCGCGTTGTTGAAGAGGATGTTGAGCTGGCCGAACCGCTCGATCGCGAGGTCGATGGAGGCCTGAATGTCCGCCTCCCGCATCACGTCAGCCTCGTGATAGATGGCATTGGGTCCGAGTCGCTCGGCGAGCGCCGCGCCCTTCTCACGGGAGCGGCCAGTCAGCACGACCCTGGCGCCCTCGGCGACGAAGAGTTCGGCCGTCGCCGCGCCGATCCCGCTGGTCCCACCGGTGATGACGGCGACTTTGTTCTGCAAGCGTTGGCTCATGCAAGACAGGATAGCGAGGTATCTCGCGGGTCTCGAATGTTCCGATCGAGGCCTCGAGCGCGTAACGGTGAACGCCTGTGCATCGGTAATAGCACGGTCGATATGGATACAATTCTCCATTCCGAGCGCCCACCGATCTCAGCAGTCAGTAGCTACAGTAGGGAACATGACCGAGCGCAATCGTGAAGCTAGCGGAGGCGCGCTCACGCATCTGACGCTGCGCGAGCGTCATCTGACTCACGGCGCGCGCTTTGCGCCATTTGCCGGCTGGGAGATGCCGCTCCAGTACGAGGGCATCGTGGCCGAGCATCACGCCGTGCGCGAACGCGTCGGCGTGTTCGATGTCTCGCACCTCGCCCGCGCCTGGGTCGAGGGCCCGGAGGCCGCCGAGTTGCTCCGTTCGGTGACGACGTTCGATGTCACCACCTTGCCCGAGGGCAAAGCGCACTACTCGCTGTATTGCAATGAATCTGGTGGGATCGAGGACGATGTATTCATCTATCACCTGCCGCGAGATCGCTGGTTGGTGATTCACAATGCGGCGAACGCGGAGCAGGATTTCGAGCGCTTGCGGGCGGTAGCGGGCGAGGCGGCGTCGGAGCGGACCGCGGGAACAACCATGTTGGCGGTTCAGGGCCCACAGGCGATCGCGTTGTTGAGCAACGTGCTGGGCGATGGCTTCGCCGCGCTGCAGCCGCGCGACTGCGCGGAGCTGGAGTGGCAGGGGACCTCGGTGCTCGTCGCCCGCACGGGCTACACCGGCGAAGACGGCGGCGAGTGTATCGTCGGCGCTGATCACGCGGTTGTGCTCTGGGACGCGCTCGTCGCGGGCGGCGCGACGCCGGCCGGATTGGGCGCGCGCGACACGCTGCGTCTGGAGGCGGCGCTGCCGCTGCACGGCAACGACATCGATTCGACTACGCAGCCATACGAGGCCGGACTGGGCTTCGCGGTCAGCCTCGATGACGGAGCGTCATTTATCGGTCGGGAAGCGCTGGTCGAAGCCAGATCCCGCCCAAGAACGCGACGATTGGCGCATCTGGCGGCTCGCGCGCGAGGCGTCCCCCGTGCCGGATATGAGGTGCGTGAGCCTGGCGGAGCGGACGTGGTCGCGCGGCTCACGAGCGGAGGGCACAGCCCCAGTTTGCGACTCGGAATCGGCATGGCCTACCTGCCGGCTCGGCTGGCGAAGCCCGGTACCTTGCTCGAGGTCGATGTGCGTGGACGCGCACTCCCGGTTGAGGTGATACGTCGCCCGTTTTACCGAAAGCCAAAGGACGCATGACGATGGACTACGAAATTCCCGACGACCTGCTCTACACGCCCGACCATGAGTGGCTACGCCGCGACGATGACAACACCGATGAAGTCACCATCGGCATTACCGACTTCGCCCAGGAGCAGGTAGGCGACGTGGTCTATCTCGAGCTGCCTGACGACGGAACCGCCCTGACCGCCGGCGAACCGTTCGGCGAGATCGAGTCGGCCAAGACCGTCGCCGAGCTCTTCGCGCCCGTCAGCGGAGAGTTGATCGCTTCCAATGAAGAACTCGAGGAGCAGCCCGAACTGGTCAATGAATCTCCCTATGACCAGGGCTGGATCGTCCGCGTCCGAATCTCAATCCCGGCAGAGATGGACAAGTTACTCAACGCCGCCGCCTACCGCGAGCTGATTCCGGAGGACTAGCGGTGACGTCGTCGCGCTCGTCGTCAGCGGGATCGCCCCATCCGTACATCCCGGCCACTGCCGCAGATCGCGCGCGCATGCTGGAGCGTATCGGCGTCGCTGACGTTGACGCGCTCTTCGCCGACCTGCCCGCGACCTTACGCGATCCAGAGATTGACCTCCCGCCGGCTCTGACTGAGCCTGAGCTGATCGCGCTGCTGGGAGCGCGGGCCGCGGCAAACGCAGACCCCCTGCGCCCGAGCTTCCTGGGCGCGGGCGCATACCGACGCTCCGTACCGGCCATCGTCTCCCACTTGACGAGTCGTTCCGAGTTCTCCACCGCCTACACGCCATATCAGCCCGAGATTAGCCAGGGCACGTTGCAGTCCGGCTTCGAGTTTCAGTCGGTCGTCTGCGAGCTGACGGGCATGGACGTCGCCAACACGGGACTCTACGACGTAGCCAGCGCGACCGCCGAGGCCTGTCTCCTGGCCGCGCGAGTGACGAAGCGGCAGACGGTCGCCCTGTTGGAACCGATCCATCCTGGCACGGTCGAGGTTGTGCGCACCTACGCTCGTGGCGCCGGTGTGCGCGTTGACCAACTCGCGTCGATCGATGACGTCAGTGATGCACACGCCTGCCTCGTCGTCCAGCAGCCAGACTATCTGGGCGCGATCGTGGATCTCGAGCCGCTCGCCGATGCCGCCCATGCCCACGACGCGTTGCTGGTCACGGTCGCCGACCCCTTCGCTCTGGGACTGTTGCGAGCGCCTGGCGACGCAGGCGCCGATATCGTCACCGGCGAAGGCCGTGATCTGGCCGGCGCGCCGGCCTTCGGCGGTCCGTCAGTCGGGTTGTTCGCCGCCCGCTCGCGATTCTTGCGTCAGATGCCGGGTCGCATCGTCGGACGGACGCGAGAGCTGCACAGCCGTGAGGAAGGCGGCCAGCCGCGAACGGGATATGTGCTGACATTGCAGGCGCGAGAACAGTTCATCCGACGCGAACGCGCGACCTCCAACGTATCGACGGCGCAGGCGCTGATCGCGCTCGCGTTCACCATTGCCATGCAGACGCTGGGTCCACATGGGCTGCGCGAGTCGGCCGAGCTGTGCTACCAGCGTGCGCACGACGCGGCGCGCCGCATCGCGCGGATGCCCGGGTTTGCAATTCCCGAACGCGGGCCGTGGTTCCAGGAGTTTCTGGTGCGCGGGCCGGTTTCGCCTGCGCAGCTGACTGATCAGCTGGCGACACGAGGGATCACCGCAGGCCTCGATGTCTCGGCTCGTCCAGAACCGGAAGCGGCCAACGCGCTCCTCTTCGCCGTGACCGAAGCGACGCCTGACGCGCATGTCGATGCGCTAATCGAGGCGCTCGCGGAGATCGGAGCGGAAGCGTGACCGTGCTCCGTCCGGACAGTGAGGACTTCGGCGCTCGCCTGAGCTTCGACCGCGGCGAACCTGGACGACGGGCGGTAGATGTACCCGTTTGGCGGGGAGAGCAGACGCTGCTCCCGGACGCCCATCTGCGACGCGACTCATTGCGCTTGCCGGAGATGAGTCAGGGCGAGTTGGTGCGCTATTACACGGCGCTATCGGCGCGCAACTATGGCATCGATTCAGGCACCTATCCACTCGGCTCCTGCACGATGAAGTACAACCCGAAAATCAATGATCTGATCGCCTCGCAGCCCGGCTTTGCCGACGCGCATCCAAACGCTCCGCAAGCGGAGGCTCAAGGTACGTTGCGGACGCTACTGGAGCTACGCCACGGCCTGGCCGAGCTGACCGGCCTGCCGCATGTCAGCCTGGCGCCCGCCGCTGGAGCGCAGGGAGAGCTGGCCGGCGTGCTAATGATCACCGCGGCGCTTGAGGATCGGGGCGAGTTGGCGCCGCGTCGGCGCATCCTGGTTCCCGACTCGGCGCATGGCACCAATCCGGCGACCGCCGCCATGGCCGGCTTCACCGTGACCCAGATTCCGACGGCGGAGGATGGCTCACTCGACCACGCCATGATCGAGCGCGAACTGGACGAGACCGTCGCCGCGGTCATGGTCACCGTGCCCAACACGCTCGGCCTCTGGGAGCGCGGCATTGAAGAGGTCGCGGTCCAGATTCATGACGCCGGAGCGTACCTCTACGCCGACGGCGCCAACCTGAATGCGATCATGGGTCGGGTGCGCTACGGCGATCTGGGATTCGATGTCGCCCACCTGAACCTGCACAAGAGCTTCAGCACTCCGCACGGTGGCGGTGGACCCGGCGCCGGGCCGGTCTGCTGTTCGGACGAACTCGCTCCCTACCTGCCGACGCCGATTGTTGTGGAAGGCGATGATGGCCTGGTGCGGTTTGCCGCCCCTGAACGCAGCATCGGACGATTGCAACAGTTTCACGGCAACGTCGGAGTGCTACTCCGCGCCTATGCCTATCTGCGGGCCTTGGGACTCGATGGCCTGCGCGCCGTCTCGGGCCAGGCGGTATTGAACGCCAACTACTTACGCGTCTTGCTGCACGGACATTACGACCTCCCCTACGACCGTCCCGTGTTGCATGAGGTCGTCTTCTCAGGTTCGCGCCAGCGTCGTGAGCATGGGGTGCGTACCTATGACATCGCCAAACGCCTGATCGACCACGGCTTCCATCCACCGACGGTGTACTTCCCCTTGATCGTCGAAGAGGCGCTGATGCTCGAGCCGACGGAGACCGAACCGCCTGAGGCGATCGAGGCGCTGGCTCAGGCGTTGATCGCGATTGCCGAAGAGGCGGAGCGCGATCCGGACATCATGCACGGCGCGCCCTGGAGCTCCCCGATCGGTCGGCTCGACGAGACCAACGCAGCACGACGCCCCGTGCTGCGTTGGCAGGAGCCCGCCTCAGCAGACGTCTAGTCAAGCCGGCATCCGTACAGACTGTTGCGGAACCGGGTAGCCGCGTAGGCTGACACCGTTGCTTCAACAGACCGTCAGGCTGACGCCCTCGTCGGCTGCGCCCGACATACGTTGTCGGACGATTGGCCAGGCGTGACAACGAGATGAGGATGCCCAATGATGGCCACTGACACAGCGCCGATCAGCGAAACCGTTATTCAATTCGTCTTCTTCAAGATCGACGCCGCCTGGCGACGTCTCGATGCCGCAACCAAGTCGGACTTCAAGGATCAGTTCCTGCGCACGTTGCGGGAGACCGAGATGCTGGTTCCGTCGCATTCGTTCAGCCTGATGGGGCTGCGCGCGGATGCGGACTTCATGCTCTGGCGGACGTCTGATGGCCTCGAGTCGCTCGAGGAATCGCTCAGCGCTCTACTCTCGACTGAACTCGGGAAGTACCTCAAGGTGAGCTACTCCTACTTCGGCCTGCTCCGACGCTCCACCTACGGACAGGCGCGAACCGAGCAGGATCACGCCGAGGAGATTGCCGACAAACAGCGTTACTTCGTCCTCTATCCGTTCACCAAGACGGTCGAATGGTATCTGTTCTCCCGCGAGGAGCGCGGCAAGATGATGGGCGAGCACATACGCGTCGGGCGAACCTACCCCAACATCGCGCAGATTCTGCTCTACTCCACCGGCCTCGGCGACCAGGAGTTCATCGTCGGCTACGAAACCGAATCACTGGCGGAGTTTCAGGATCTGGTCACAGATCTGCGCTCGACCGAGGCGCGTCGCCACACCCTGCAGGACACGCCGATCTTCACCTGCGTCAGCCGAAGCCCCGAACGCATGCTGGACCTGCTTGGCTAATCCCGATAACGGCGCGAGCCAACGGAAAGAGCGGTCAGTTGCCAAATCACCAAGGCGTTCTCCTCATGGCATATGGAACGCCACGCAACCTGGACGAAGTCGAACCCTACTATCGCGACATCCGTGGCGGCCAAACGCCGAGCCCGGAAGCGGTCGCGGCGCTCAGAGAACGCTATCGCCAGGTCGGCGGCCAGACGCCGCTGCTGGAGATCACACAGCGGGTCGCCAGGCGGTTGGAGCAGCGTCTCAATCAGCGCTGTCCCGACAGCCGATGGAGCGTCTACGTCGGCATGAAGCATTGGCATCCGTACATCGCCGACACGATCGATGGCATCGCCGCCGATGCAGTCAGCGAGCTGATCGGCCTGCCGCTGGCGCCGCACTATTCGATGCTCAGCATTGCGGGCTACGAGCAGCTGGTTCGCCAGGGACTGGATCGTTTGTCCAGTCCACCGCCAACCACCTTCATCCAGAGTTGGCACGCCAACCCCCGCTTCATCAGCTTCATCGCGCAGCGGATCCGGGACGCATTGGACAGGATCGATGCGGCTCCCGATGAGGTTGAGGTCGTCTTCTCCGCGCACAGCCTGCCCGCCCGCATTGTCAATTCCGGCGATCCGTATCCCGACGAGTTAATTCAGAGCGCCGCGGCGGTGGCTCAAGCAGCCTGCGTCAACTCCTGGCGTTTCGCCTATCAGAGCGCCGGTCGCACCCCCACGCCCTGGCTCGGCCCCGACATCCTCGAGAGCATCGATTCCATCGCCGCAGAAGGAACCCGCCACATCCTGCTCGTCCCCTTCGGATTCGTCTGCGACCACCTCGAAATCCTCTATGACATCGACATCGAGGCGATGGGCAAAGCGAATGCGCTCGGAGTCGAGCTCTCAAGGATTGCAATGCCGAACGATGCTCCGCAGTTCATTGAGGTGCTGCACGACCTGGTGATCACTGGGGACGGCGCGCGTATCTCCGACCTCAGTTGATCTCCCGAGAAGATTGAGCGAATCCCGAGCGGTTCTCTGCAGGCTTGGCGCGTTGATGCGCCCCTTCCAGGCGTGCTGGCGCCGTTTTCGTCAATACTCAACATTGCTGATATACCTGTATCTGTGACCGGCACATTGAGAAATTCGTCACGAAGGGCAACACGGATGCAGCGACTCACGACCAGATTATGGCGGATGTGCCTGTCGGTTGGCTTGCTGGTTGGCCTGGCGCTGTTGGCGGCAAGCTGTGGCGAGAACGAACAG
>RKRS01000214.1 GCA_007571275.1 Dehalococcoidia bacterium | reverse complement strand
CCCAGTCCAATCGCCAGGCCAATCAGCATCACGACCTGGCTGTCATACGCAGTCGGGTCCGGGTAGCGGAAATTCTGTAGATCGTGCAGCGTCAGCGCTTGCCCGGCCGCCAGGGCGGCGGCGATCAGCCAGAGCAATGCATAACCGCGCGTATGGAACAACCCCGCTAACCGCGACGGCGCGTTCACGACCACTTCCGCCACCCCGCCTGATCTGTGTCGTTCATCCGCGCCTGCTTCCCGATGGTCGCTGGCCGTCTTGCCTCGCTCGGAGAAGGTCAGGGTCGCTGCGCGCCGCCCAGCTTCTGACCCTCCATCAGGGCGACGGGAGCGAGGCGAGCGGCGAAGAGCGGGCTCCCGGCCGGGCTGGGCGCTTCCTGTGTTGTTGGCGGCGCGGGCGTGGTCGGCGTCTCCTCGGCGATGTGCGCCGCAGCAGTGCCTGGTTCGGGCGGAGTCCCGCGCGTCCGAGCTCGGGAGACGGCCATCATCACCGTGCCTGCGACCACGACCAGGCCGACGATATAGAGCGTCTGCGGGCCGCCGATGGCGTCAGCCACTGCGCCCCAGACCGGGGCCAGCAGGCCTTGCAGTCCGAACGCCATGAATACCCAACTCATCACGCGTCCGAAGTACTCGGGGCGCGTGTTGGACATCATGATCGTCTGGTTGAGCAGCATGACAGCCGAGCGCGCGCCGCCCGCGACGGCGGACACGATCAGCAAGATCGCATAGCCCGGCGCCCAGGCCGTCAGCCAAATGCCCACAGCCAACGCGATCGCGGAGAGGAAGAGCAGGGGCCAGGCCATGCGTCCGCCGACGACGCCGGCCAACGCCAGGTTGATCGGTAATGCGGTCACGCCCCAGATCAGCGCGACGACCGTCGCTTCATTCTCGGAGCGTCCGAACTCCTGATTGAGGAGACCGGGTATCAGCGTTTGCAGGGCAAAGCCGGTGACGACGATCAGTGTCCAAAACAACCACAGGCTGCGCAGCTGCGGACGACTGGTGAGATATCGCAGTCCGGCGGTCAGTTCTGTGGTCCAGAGACTGCGCTCGCTGGGCGGCTTGGCGCTGCCACTGCCGCGGATCATGGTCGTGAGCGGGATCACGATGACGAAAAGCGCGGACACCAGGAGGTAGAGGATGCCGGAGTTGACTCCCATCGAGAGGACCAGGATCGATGCCATCATCGGACCCAGGACCGCGGCAACGTTGATCGACATGTTTTGCAGGGCCACCGCATTGGGCAGCAGACGCGGCGGGACCAGTTCGACCACCCACGACTGTCGCGCCGGCCCCATGAGGGAGAACGTGCCGCCCATCAGGAAGGTGGAGCCGAACAGCAGGGGAATCGTGATGTTGTCAGTGACGATCAGAATGCCGGTCGCCACGATGATGGCGCAGGGAATGATCTGGCTGGCAAGAACGAGCGGTTTCTTTTTGTAGCGGTCGGCAATCACGCCGCCAAACGGTCCCAGGATCAGCTGGGCGACCATCCCCGACTGCGCAATCCCTGAGGCGGCGTATGAGCCGGTGATCTCATAGGCGACGATCGGCACCAGGATGAAGGTCGTCATGAAGGCGGTGGTCGCCATGAGCGACCCCAACCAGAGCAGGCGGTAGTCGCGCTCGGCGAGCGAGGCAAAGGTCACACTGAATCGACCCATTGGTTGAGCCTAATCGCCACTCACCACTGACGCTTGCGTCTTCTGACCTTCCATCAGGACAACGGGGGCGAGGCGGGCCGCGAAGAGTGGACTGAATGCCGGACTCGGCGGAGTATGCGGCGCAGGTTGAGTCGACGCCGTCGGCGCTGCCACCGTGGCGGCGGCGGTCCCAACCTCCAGCGGCAGTCGGCGTGTGCGCAGCCAACCCACGACCATCAGTCCCGTGCCGCCGAGCACGATCAGTCCGACCAGGAACAACGTTTCGCGTCCACCGATGAGGTCAGCCGCCACGCCCCAGAGCGGGCCAATGACCGCAGACAGGCCAAACGCCATCAACACAAACGACATCACCCGTCCGAAGTATTCGGGGCGGGTGTTGGACATCATGATCGACTGGTTGACCAGCATCACGCCCGAGCGTCCCGCGCCAGCGACAGCGGAGAGGATCAGAATCAGCCCATATGTGGGGGCCGCGGCGATCAGCCAGAGCCCAAGCGCCATCAGCGCAGCGGTACCGAGCAGCAGCGGCCAGGCAAACCGTCCTGAGACGAGCCCAGCCAGTGGGATGTTCACCGCCAGCGCGGAGAAGCCGAAGATCGAATTGATCACAACGGCTTCATCGGAGGAACGGCCAAACTCCTGATCGAGAATGCCAGGCATGAGCGTCTGGATGGAAAAGCCGCAGGTGACAACCAGCAACCAGAACACCCAGAGAATGCGCAGGCGCGGACTGCGACGCAGGTAGCCGAACCCCTCGCGCAGTTCCCGAGCGGGCGAACGCCCGGCTACTGCCGCGGCGGGCGTGTTGGGCAGAATCAAGGTAAGTGGCAGCGCCACGATGAAAACGACGGACGCGGCCAGATAGAGCACGCCGACATTGAGGTCGGAGGTGAGCACGGCGACGGAGGCGGCTGTCGGCCCCAGCACCTGGGCGATGTTGATCGCCATCTGTTGCAGCGCCACGGCATTGGGCAACAGCGGCGTCGGCACGAGTTCCGCAACCCACGACTGACGGGCGGGACCCGTGAGCGCAAAGGCGGCGCCGCTAAGCAGGGTCGAGACGAACAGGAGCGCCACCGTGATTAGCTCGGTCACAATCAACACGCCGGTCACGGCGATGATGATGAAGCTGAGTAGCTGTCCGATGATCACCAGCGGTTTCTTGGGCAGGCGGTCGGCGAGCACGCCGCCAAAGGGCGACAACAGCAGCATCGCCACGCCGTTACCCATCGCCGCCAATCCGGACGCGGCGAAGGAGCCGGTCAGGTCATAACCGACCACGGGCACGAGCACGAAGGTGGTCATGAAGGCGGCGGTGGACAGCATCGAGGCGGTCCACTGGAGCCGGAAGTTGCGCACGGCGAGGGCGGCGAAGGTGTCGCGAACCCTATTCATTTGTGTGAGGCTAACTAACTGTCACTCTCATAGGGATGTCGGGCGCGACTTTTGCCCACCCATCAGGGCGACGGGAGCGACCTGGGCGGCGAACGCAGGGAGCGGCTGGCGTCGCACTCGCGGGCTCGGCGCTCGGGATTGTTCGGGGGCGGCATCGGCGGCGGCCGTACCGACCTCCAGTGGCAGATCGCGAGTCCGCAGCCAGCCGACCGCCATCAACGCTGTGGCGATCAGCGCGACGACGCCGACTGACATCAGCGCCTCGGGGCCACCCAGCCACTCGGCCAGGCCGCCCCAGACCGGCGCCATCACCGACTGCATCCCGTAGCCGAGCATGATGAACGACATGACTCGGCCGAAGTACTCGGCGCGCGAGTTGGTCATCATCAGGGACATGTTGATCAACATCACGCCGGAGGTCGCTGCGCCGACGGGCAGCGCCAGCAGGATCAGCGTCGTGAACGACGGGGCCAGGGCGAATGCCCACAGGGTGACCGCCGAGGCCAGACCGAAGATCAACAACAGCGGCCAGGCGAAGCGACCATTCATCAAGCCAGCCAGAGGCAGGCTGATCAGCACCGAGGCGACGCCAAAGGGCAGGAAGACGATGAACGCTTCCTGCGGATCGCGGCCGAACTCGCGGTCCATGATCCCAGGCGTGAGCGCGTTGATCGAAAATCCGCAGACGACGATCACCATCCAGTAGAGCCAGAGCAGGCGCAGCCGACGGTTGGAACGCAGATAGCCAAATCCGTGAATCAGATCGCCAAACGCCGAGCGTCGGGGTTGATCGCTCGCCGCTCGCGGCGGCCTGGTCCAGGGCAGCATCGTGGTGAGCGGCACGACGATCAGGAAGAATCCCGCGACCGAGAGATAGAGCCAACCGGATGGAATGTCGCCGACGAAGACGATGATCGCGCCCAGCATGGGGCCGAGCACGCGCGCCATGTTCTGCGACATCTGTTGTAGCGCGACGCCGTTGGCGAGCAGTCGGCGAGGAATCAGTTCGCCCAGCCAGGCCTGCCGGGCGGGGCCCATCAGGGCGAAGCCGAAGCCCATCAGCAATGTCGCAGCGAAGAGCATCCCGATGGTGATCTGGCCGGTGACGATCAGGATGCCCGTGCCGACGATCAGCAGGGCGGGAAAGATCTGTCCGGCCAGGACAAGCGGTTTCTTGGGATAGCGGTCAGCGATCACACCGCCCAGCGGACCGAGGAAGAACATCGAGATCCCGCTGCCCATTTGCGCGAGGGTCGAGAGCGCGTAGGAGCCGGTGATCTCGTATCCGACAATCGGCACGAGCAGGAAGGTGGTCATGAAGGCGGTCGTCGAGAGCAGCGATCCGCCCCAGAGGTAGCGATAGTTGCGATGCGCGAAGGACTCGAAGGCGCCACCCCAGCGACTGGAGCGACCGGATGCCTGGCTCATGATGAGCGGACCTTTTGCGGATCCATGAGCACGACCGGCGCCAGCTGTGCAGCGAAGGTTGGCTCCGGGCGCTGTCCGTTGAGGGAACCGGCCGAGGTTGGTATTGGTCGCTGGACCGTTGGGGCGAGACGCCTGCCCATCGTGGCGGCGGCGGTGCCGGGTTCGTGCGGCAAGTTGCGGGTGCGGAGCCAGCCGATGGCCATCAGCAGCGTCGCGCCTGCGGCGATCAGGCCGATCAACAGCAGCGTCGGACGACCGCCCAGCGCGTCGGCGATGTATCCCCAGACCGGGCCGAACAACGCCTGCAGGCCGAAGGCCATCATCGCGAACGACATCACCCGCCCGAAGTACTCAGGGTTGGTG
>RKRS01000253.1 GCA_007571275.1 Dehalococcoidia bacterium | reverse complement strand
GCGATCTTGATGATCTCGTCGGCGCGGCCAGAGAACCAGACATAGCCGTCCTCATCGACTGAGGTAGCGTCGCCCGTGAAGTACACCTGACGACCGGGAACCTTGCCCCAGTAGTCGGTCTGGTAGCGTTCTGGCTCACCCCAGAGCCGCGCGGTCAGACCAGGGAACGGCCTGGTGATGGCGAAGATGCCCTTCTCATCGGCGGGAAGCTCGTCGCCTTCGGTCGAAAGAACCACGCCTTCGATACCAGGCAGTGGGATACCGGCGGAACCCGGCTTGATTGGCAGCATCTGGACGCCGTAAGGGTTGCCGACAATCGGACCGCCGGTCTCGGTCTGCCACATGTGATCGAGGACGGGGATCTGGTCGGTGAAGATCTCGTGCTGGAACCACTCCCAGGCAGGCGGGTTGAGCACTTCACCGGCTGAGAAGACGCGCGTCAGCGAGGACAGATCAACCGCCTCAGCAGGTTCTGTACCGGAGCGCATGAGCAGGCGGATCGCGGTCGGCGAGGTGAACATCCCGGTGACGCCGTGATCCTCGACGATGCGATAAAAGGTGCTGATGTCAGGGTGATCGAGCGCGCCCTCGAAGGCGATGGTCGTGGCGCCGGCCAGCAGTGGGCCGTAGACGATGTACGAATGTCCGACCACCCAGCCGATGTCGGAGGTGGCCCACCAGATATCCTCAGGCTGGATATCGAACACCCAGTCGGCCATGCTGGCGATCCAGACCGGATAGCCACCGTGAGTGTGGACGCACAACTTGGGGCGCGCCGTCGTCCCCGAAGTGGCGAGAATGTAGGCCGGATCGTTCGCCTCCATGGCGGTCCAGGAGCCGTCGCCGTCGCGGCCGGCCTCGAGGAAATCTTCCCAACTCATTTCCTTGTCGCCGCCGATGTTGGGGCTATCTGACAAGCGACGCTCGACAATGACGGTTTCGATAATCTCGTCCGCGCCTTCGTTCTCGAGCGCCCCGCGAACGAAGTGGTCAAGTGGCACATTGCGTCCACGCCGGTAGGTGGAGTCAGTGGCGAAAATGGCCTTCGCCTCGGCGAGCTTGATCCGCTCGGCGATAGCTCCGGCTCCGAAGCCAGCGAAGATTACAAGATGCACCGCGCCGATCCGGGCGCAAGCAAGCATCAATGCAATGGCTTCGAAGTTGGTCGGCATGTACACAGCGACCCGGTCGCCGCGCTCGATCCCAATCGCGCGCAGCGACGCAGCGATGCGCTCAACCTGCTTCAGTAGTTGGATATATGTGAAGACTCGCTGCTGACCGTTCTCGTCCAGCGCAATCAGGGCGGCGCGCCCGCCGTTGCCGTTGGCGACCTGAGCGTCGAGGCAGGCATAGGCGAGGTTGGTTTCGCCGCCAATGAACCAACGAAAGGCGGGGATCTCTCCTGGAGTCCATTCGAACACCTCATCCCATTCACGGAACCAGGGGATGCGCGCAGCGGCCTCCGACCAGAAGGCGTCGGATTCATCAAGAGCCTGGCGCTGGATTTCTCGGACGACCGGGCCGACCAGATCGATGTTTGACGTCATGTGCTGACTCCAACTCGAGGCTTGTGCAGAACTTCTCAAGTGAGCGGATACCGTATGCGGAGGGTATCAGCGACCCTCCCAGGGGTCATGGAATCAGTAGTTCATCAGAGGGCATATGCGATGGATGAAGACATCATCAGTGAGGTGATCGAAGCTCGGGCGCGAGCAATGGATGCTGCGCGACCTGACGCCGTGTCGAAGGTGCACGCGAAGGGCAAGTTCACCGCTCGTGAGCGAATCGACATGGTGCTCGACGATGGCAGCTTCGTCGAGTACGGCGTGCTCGCCGTTCCCGCGAACAAGGCGATCACTGGCCCATCAGACGGGCTGGTACAGGGATTTGGAACCGTTGACGGGCATCCGGTGGCGATCGCCTCATACGACTACACCGTCCAGGGCGGAACCCAGACAGCGCTCAACCATGGGAAGTTTGATCGGTTGATCGAGCTGGCTCACGACCGTCGCTGGCCACTGATCACCTTCGCTGACGGTGGCGGAGCTCGCGCTCATGATCTGGCCGGTTCATTGAGGGGAATGACCGGTCGCTGGGGCACATTCGACGGCATGGCACAGCTGTCGGGCTGGGTACCGACGGTGTCGGTCATATCGGGGCGATCATTTGCCGGCAATGCCTCAATTGCTGGTCTGTCGGACTTCATCGTGGCGACGCGTGACTCGGCGATTGGCATGGGTGGGCCACCGCTGGTCGAAGGGGCGATGGGCCTCAAGCTCACGCCAGATGAGATCGGTCCTGCCGAGATGCATGACCGCGTTGGCGGGATTGACCTCATGGTCGAAACCGAAGCAGAGGCGATCGACGCCGCTGGCAGATACCTACGCTACTTTCTCTACGACCTGCCCGACGGCGAGATTGACCCATGGTCGGAACGGATTCGATCGATCGTGCCGTCGAACCGACGTCGGGCTTACGACATGCGGCGGGTGATCCGAGCGATTATGGATCGCGATACCGTGTTCGAGCTGCGACCGACCTGGGCGCCGCAGTTGATCACGGCGCTGGCCCGGCTTGGCGGACGCTCAGTCGGGATTATTGCCAACCAGCCGCTGTCGGTGATCGCTGGCGCCATCGACTCGGATGCTTCCGACAAGATCGCACGATTCATCCAACTTTGCGACGCGCACCAGATCGCCATGGTCTCGCTCGTCGATAATCCGGGTTACATGGTGGGACGGCCGGCTGAAGAAGCGGGCATCGCGCGGCACCATGCCCGTCCGATCATCGCCCATCAGAATCGAACGGTACCGTTGTACACGGTGCAGCTGCGCAAGGCCTACGGACTGGGTCCAGCGGCGATGGGGAACTCGTATGCGCCGCGAGACATCAGATTGGCATGGCCAACAGCGGAATCGGGCGGTATGGGTCTGGAAGGCGCATCGTTGCTCGTCAACCGAGATCGCATTCGTGAGGTCGAGAAAGAAGATCCCGCCGAAGCCAGACGCCTGCGCGACGAGTGGGCAACCGACATGCGAGAGCGAAACTCGGCGATCAACGCCGGGCGCCGGTATGAGTTCGATGACGTGATTCCGCCAGAGGAAACACGCGATGTGCTGATTGCCATGCTCAGGATGACGCCTCGCGCGCCGCTGTCACCAGTCAAGAAGCACTCGGTAGACGCTTGGTAACAGTCAGAGCGAAGCGCCGCCACTCTCGAGCTGGATCACAGGAATTTCGCTGCCGGCAGCGGCTTCCAGCGCTTCCAGTGTCGCCAGGAACGATTGCTCGCCCAACCCGGCGCTGAGCGCCCGCAGGTATGTCTGATGGGCTGCATTGGCGACAGGCATCGGGACCTGATTGACTCTGGCCGCTTCGAGAGCCAGCGAGACGTCTTTCTCAGCCAGGCGCAGCGTGAAGGACGGATTGTCGAACCGCTTGCCGAGCAGATACGGGGCAAGTCCCATGTACGGCCGCGCCGTGCCCAGCCGGAGCTTCTCGACCAGGTCCTCAGGATCCAGCCCTGCTTTTGTACCCAGGACCAAGGCTTCCTGCACGATCTGGTTGCCACAGAGGATGATGACGTTGTTGAGCAGCTTGAACAGGCAGCCGGCGCCAGCCTCGCCGAGATGAAAGATGTTGGCCCCAATATGGTCCAGTAGCGGGCGGACACGCTCGAAGGCGTCGGCATCGCCGCTGCCGAGCACCGTGAGCGTGCCGGCTTCCGCACCGGGCACGCCGCCCGTGACGGGCGCGTCGATGTAGGCGACGCCAGCGGCCGCCTCAATCTGTGCGAGTCGGCGTACCGCGGTGATCGAGTTGCTGCTCAGGTCGATATGAATATCTCCGGCCGACGCTCCAGCCAGAATGCCATCAGGACCGCTGATTGCCGCTTCAACCTCAGGCGGACCCGGCAAGGAAGTGAACACAACTGAACAGCGGGATGCGACCTCTGCGCAGCTCTCGGCGGACTCGGCTCCGAGTTCGAGCAGGTTTTCCATGACCTCAGGGCGCAGGTCGAAGACGACGAGTTGACAGCCAGCCTCGATCAGGTTGCGCGCCATCGGGTTGCCGATGTTGCCCGTGCCGATGAAGCCGATCAACTGGTCGCGCGTGGTGTCGGACATATTAGACTCCTTCTGCTGTTCCGTTGCTGGTCGTGATGTCAGTCAGGGGTGATGGTCTCGACGGCGCGCCACATGTACCAGCTGCCGACCGATCGATACGGCGTCCATTTGGCGCCGATTTCGAGGGCTTGCCTGGGCGTCGGCATATCGGCGAGACCGTATGCAAGTTGCATGCCTTTACGCACGCCGAGATCACCGACGGGCAGGACGTCGGGGCGACCAAGATGGAACATCAGGTGCATATGCGCCGTCCACTCGCCGACGCCCTTGACCTGCGTCAACGCCTCGATCACCGCTGCGTCGGTCATGCGATTCAGTCGTGAGAGCTTGAGCCGGCCGTCGGTGGTGTGCGCAGCAAGGTCGCGGAAATAGGACGTCTTCTGACGCGAGATGCCACAGGCGCGAAAATCCTCGTCGGATGTAGCCAGAATCTGCTCTGGCGTTGGCGTGGCGTCTTCATCGCCGTAGAAGCTGAACCACTTACGCTGAATCGCCGATGCGGCCGCGCCAGCCAGCTGCTGGAACAGGATCGCGCGAACCAGTGCAGACCACGGGTCGTTGGAAGGGCGAGGCTGATAGTGGCCGTGTTCGTCGATCAGACGTCCGAGCACCGGATCGACTGCTCGTAAGTGGGCCGAAGCCTTGCGGATGGAAAACCTGCGACGAACGGGAGGCATCAGGGTTGGCTAGTCGTTCCAGCCGTTCCAGTGCAGGAAGTTCTCCAGCGGCTGA
>RKRS01000150.1 GCA_007571275.1 Dehalococcoidia bacterium | reverse complement strand
GAGGCCGCTCGGCGGCTGCGCGGCGCCGCGCGAGCCCACGGGATCGAGGTTGCCGGGCTGCCCCGGACCGAGCTGGGCGAGGTTCTGGCGTACCTGCGGGGGGCGCGCGGGTACGTCGACATCGCGGTGGAGGCGGCCCGCATCGCGACCCGCTACATGACCCCGGTCATCGTGCTGAGCGACGCCTATCTCGCCAATGCCTCCGAGCCGTGGCGGATTCCGGACATTTCCGGGTACGAGCCCTTCCCGCCCGCCTTCCGCACCGATCCCCAAGGCTTCCACCCGTACCTCCGGGATCCGGACACCCTTGCCCGCCCCTGGGTGCGACCGGGCACGCCGGGTCTCGAGCATCGGGTGGGCGGGATCGAGAAGGGCTACGACTCCGGCAACATCTCGTACGACCCGGACAACCACCAGCGCATGACCGACCTGCGCGCCGAGAAAATTCGCCGCATCGCCAACTTCATCCCCGAGATCGAAGTTGACGGCCCCGAGTCGGGTGATCTGCTGGTCCTCAGCTGGGGTTCCACCTACGGCGCGGTCTTCACCGCCGTGAACGACGCCCGTGAGGCTGGCTACGAACTCGCTCACGCCCATCTGCAATATCTCAACCCCTTCCCGCGCAACCTCGGCGATGTCGTCTCGCGCTATCGGAAGGTGTTGATTCCCGAAGCCAACACCGGCCAGCTGCGGATGCTCATTCGCGCCAATTTCCTCGTGGACGCCAAGGGCTACAACGAAGTCACCGGTCAACCGCTCTCCGCAGCCCAGCTGACCAACGCGATCAAGCAATTCGCCGACGCGTCACTCTGAGTTTCACTTAGGATCGAGTAGAGAGAACACAGGAGGCACGGCATGGTACTGCAGACGCCGCCGCTCGAGTCCGTCGAGTCCATCATTCCGCTCGCTGAGGAAAACCTGACCCGCAAGGATTATGCCTCAGACGTTGACACGCGTTGGTGCCCCGGCTGTGGCGACTATTCGATCCTCGCCCAGATGCAGCGCGGACTCTCCAACCTCAACGTCGCCCCCGAGAAGATGGTCTTCGTCTCGGGCATCGGTTGTTCCTCCCGCTTCCCCTACTACATGAACACCTACGGGATGCATTCGATCCACGGGCGCGCGCCGACCATCGCTTCCGGGCTGAAGCTCTCCCGCCCCGACCTGATGGTCTTCGTGATCACCGGTGACGGCGACGCGCTCTCGATTGGCGGCAACCACCTGCTGCACGTCCTGCGCCGCAACGTCGACGTGAAGATCTTCCTCTTCAACAACCGCATCTACGGCCTGACCAAAGGGCAGTACTCGCCGACCTCCGAGTTGGGCAAGGTGACCAAGTCCTCGCCGATCGGCACGACCGAGCGTCCGCTCAATCCGCTCTCGGTCGCGCTGGCCTCCGAGGCGACCTTCGTCGCCCGCTCCTTCGATACCGATCCGCAGCATCTGACCGCCACGATCGAGCGAGCCGCCAAGCACCACGGCGCCGCCTTTGTCGAGATCCTGCAGAACTGCAACATCTTCAACGACCGCGCCTTCGCCGACTACACCGACCGCAACGTCCGCGATGAGCGTCTGCTTTACCTCGAGCATGGCCAGCCGATGCTCTTCGGCGAGAACAAGAACAAAGGACTCGCCGTCTCTGCGACCGGCCTGCGCGTCGTTGACGCTCATGGTCCTGACGCCGGCCTGATTCTGACCCACGACGCCACCCGGCCATCGCCAGATGTGCACCAGCTGCTCGCCCGTTGCGCCTACCCCGAAATGCCGGTCCCCATGGGCGTCATCCGCCAGGTCACCACCCCGACCTACGGCGACTACCTGGACAGCCAGATCGAGGTCGCCAAGTTCAGGAACAGCCGCGACGTCGCCCAGCTGCTCAAAGGCCGCTCCACCTGGCAGGTGGAGTAGGTCTGAGGCTAGAAGCAGGGGTCGGCGATGCGACTCCTAGCCAATTCTGCTGTCGCGACGCCATTGTTGATGACCATGCTCGTGGTCAGCGGGGCTAGTGCCTATGCAGGTAGAGATCGACTCTCCGAACCCGCTCTCCAGCTCGCGCTTTCCAAGCTACCGTCCACCCGATGATTGACATCCTGTGTTCCCCACTGGCGGTTCACAGCGATAGTTATACTGACGATATATGACGCTCTCGGAATCGCCTACTACGATGATAGCTATTGGATGACCGAACTCTGACGCGCATGCGAGACTACAGTTTGCTACGATATCTTGCTCCATGGAATAACGTGATGGCGTGTGCATCCTCGCGTATTACGATGCTATGTCGTTGCCATGACTATGATAGCTGTGTAGCTGAGATACCGGTCGAGAAAGCCGCTGCGAGGTTGCCGAAACTTGGAATAGTTCCTGACAAAACCCATACTACCCACTCGTTCGGTGTGGACGATCAGGTGAATCACATAACCATTGACGGCCAGCCAAAGCACGTAACGAACGCGTTCGAATAGCTTGAGCCAGTCACGAGACAGGAACGTTGAAGCTTGCCCTTGCTTGATGGCAGTACTGTGGCTTTCCTGAATCTCTCCTGTGCGGAGATGCTATGTCACTTACCTAAATCTCCCCCTTTGGGGGAGATGCCGTTAGGCAGAGGGGGCTTCCCCGCAAACACACGCGTCCCTTTCAGTCGCTGAGACTGCGGGAAGCCCCCTCAGTCGCTGCGCGACAGCTCCCCCACTGGGGGGAGCTCTTCCTTATCTCTTGATGGGCTGTGATTTTCTGACATCTCCCCCAAGGGGAGATGTCGTCAGGCAGAGGGAGTGCTGCTATATCTAGCGCCCGCGATTGCCGCCGCCATCGATGGTGTGCATGGCCCCGTTGATGTAGCGACTGTCGTCCGAGCACAACCAAGTGACCAGCGCGGCGACCTCCTCCGGCTCGCCGTAGCGACCGAGCGGGTTGGCGGCGGCGAACATGTCGTGGACAGCCTCGGGGTTGTCCGGGTCGAACTGGCGCTCCAGACTGCGCATCATCCGCGTCTCAATCGGGCCGGGACAGACTGCGTTGACGCGTACCGCTGGCGCGAGCTCCTGCGCCGCCGACTTCGTCATTCCGACCACCGCGTGCTTCGACGCGCCGTAGGCGATGATGCCCGGCGTCGGTGAGAGCCCGGCAATCGAGGCGGTGTTGACGATCGCGCCGCCGCCTGACTGCGCGATTGCTGGCGCGACGTGCTTCATCCCCAACCAGACGCCCTTCAGGTTGACGGCGATCACGCGGTCGAAGTCCGCCTCATCGAGGTCGGTCAGAGCCGAACGCACGCCCTCGATGCCGGCATTGTTGAAGAAGGCGTCAACTCGTCCATAGGCCGAGACCGCCTCCGACACATAGCGCGCGACGTCCGACTCCTGCGTCACGTCCGCCTCGACCGTGATGCACTCGCCGCCGGCGTTGGAGATCGCGGCCACCGTTTCGTCCAGGTCCGAGCCGGCCAGGTCGACGGCCACGACTTTGGCGCCGTCCTCGGCGAAGCGCACGCACGCGGCTCGTCCAATGCCGCCAGCCGCTCCGGTCACAATCGCCACCATGCCGTCAAATCGGTTGCTCATCGCCAGCCGTCCTCTCAACGGAATCGCTCTGCGAAGCATACCCGCTCGCCGAAGCCCCAGAGGGGGAACTCTTCCCATATCTTCCCCTTTGAGGGAAGCGCCGTAGTCCTTTCCATATCTCCCCCGTTGGGGGAGATGCCGCCAGGCAGAGGGGGCTTCCCCGCACGACACTGAGCTGCGACCGGAAGCCCCCTCAGTCACTGCGTGACAGCTCCCCCAGTGGGGGAGCCTTTCCAGAGGGGAGATGCCACAACTTTCTCCAAATCTCCCCCTATTGGGGGAGATGCCACCAGGCAGAGGGGGCGCGGAGCGAGTTCAGAAGATTGGCGTGCGCCAGTTTGGGGCTGCCCAGGACAGCGCGACGAATACGCAGAGCGCGCCGAGCACAAAGACCAGCAGCTCGGGCAGCGGACGTAGCGCCTTGATCCGTGTCGCGGTCTGGATGAACCCGGTCCAGTTGGGAAAGCTCCAGAGGATGACCGCAGCCAGCGCGCCGGCGATCATCCCGCCCAGATGCCCACCGATGCTGATGCCGGGCCAGAGGAACGAAATCGCCACATTGATCGCCAGAAACGCGAGGATGCCCGAGTCGCGCCAGCGCATTCCCGACGCCCGCTCCGCGATCACGACCGCGCCAGCCAGACCGAAAACCGCGCCCGACGCGCCTGCGGTCAGTCCGTTCGGCTCCACGATCAGCGCACCCAATGCGCCGCCGGTCAGCGAGACGCCGTAGAGCAGCAACAGACGCCAGCCGCCAATCGCCGGCTCCAGCATCCGACCCAGCAGGACCAGAATGAATACGTTCATCCCCATATGCAGGAGGCCGTAGTGCAGAAAGGCAGATGTGAATAACCGCCACCACTCGCCCTGGTCGACGTAGCCGCCATGCAGTGCGAAGTCGATGTGGATCTCGGTCACGCTTCCGCCCCACAGCGACAGCGACCCGGTATAGAACGCCACAAACACCCAGATCAGCGCATTGATTCCGGCCAACGCCTGCGTCACCCGAATCGGCGACGCGGTCGACCACTGGCGCTGCTGCTTGCGTCCCTCCGCCACGCACTCCGGACACTGAAAGCCCACCGCCGCCGTGATCATGCACTCGGTGCAGATTGGTCGGACACAGCGCTGGCACAGCACCCCAGCCCAAGTATCGGGATGTCGATAGCAGGATGCGTCGCGCGAGCTCATGAAATCAGTGTATGCCGCAATCGACCGCCTCCCTTCCGCAAAAGCTCCCCCACTGGGGGAGCTGTCGCGGAGCGACTGAGGGGGCTTTCGGGCACAGCGACTGGAAGTGGTAG
>RKRS01000067.1 GCA_007571275.1 Dehalococcoidia bacterium | reverse complement strand
GTGAATCACTCGACCAACACCTTCGACATGCGCAAGATGGGTGGCCTGCGATACGCCATGCCAATCACTTTCGCCACCTTCGTGATTGGCACGCTATCGCTGGCTGGCATCATTCCGCTCTCCGGCTTCTGGTCCAAGGACGAGATCCTGATCGAAGCCTGGGAGCACAACAAGGGCGTCTTCGTGCTCGGCCTGTTGGCCGCCGGTCTCACTGCCGCCTACATGGTGCGAGCCGTCTACATGACCTTCTTCGGCGAATATCGCGGAGGTGAAGAGGTTGCGCCGGGTGAACACGGGAATGAAGATCCGTCGCATCCGCACGAGTCGCCGCGCAGCATGACGACACCGCTGATTATTCTCTCGGTCATCGCGGTCATTTCAGGCTTCCTCACCTTTGGAGGTGAGTTCCAGACGTGGGTCTACGGCGCGTTGCCGCACCCACACGATGGTTCGTTCCACTGGAGTTGGGGCATATTCCTCGGCTCGACAGCGCTGGCGCTGGCTGCAGGCGGTACCGCGTACGCCTTTATGCATCACCGCGATCGGGTACGCAGTTGGGGAGTCGGAGGTATCTGGCCGATTCCCGAAGCGCAGAAGTTCGCAACCGAGCTGTTCTATCTGGATGCGCTGGGCGAGAACGTGCTTGCGCGACGCGTCTTCTATAGCTGGATTGCCCGGGCGTCGGCCTGGTTCGACACGACCGTGGTCGATGGCGTGGTCAATCGCGCTTGGCGTGAAGGTTTGACTGTCTCCAACGGAGCCCGGTTCGTGCAGAACGGCTGGGTGCAGGCAGGCACATTGTCAATCGGACTCGGCGGCATGGTCATCTGGATCGCCGTCGTGTTGTTCTAGGAGCGGTAGATGGATCCGGGCTTCCCCGTTCTTTCCCTGCTGATCTTCCTGCCCCTCCTGGGGGTGCTGCTGATCGCGCTCCTGCCAGGTAAGCACACGCGGACCGAATGGTTGGTCCAGAACGCGCCGGGCAATGCAGTTGACTATCCCAAATGGATCGCGCTCGCCATCTCGCTGGGGACGTTGATCATCGCTCTCGTGATGTTCATCCTTTTCGACCGCTCCGTTTCCGGTTTCCAGTTCATTGACGAGTTCGACTGGATTTCGGCCGAAGCAGTCGGCTTCAACGTCACCTATGCCTTCGGCGTCGATGGATTGTCGATGCCGCTGGTCTTCCTCACCGCGTTTCTGACGGTCGTCGGCGTGTTGGTTTCATGGCGAGTCGACTTGCGGACGAAGGAGTACTTCGCCTGGTTGCTCGTGCTGGAGACATCGGTTCTTGGCGTCTTCACCTCGCTCGATCTGATCTTCTTCTTCCTTTTCTGGGAACTCGAGCTGGTGCCGATGTTCCTGCTGATCTCGATCTGGGGCAGCGGCAACCGGAACTACTCGGCGCTCAAGTTCGTGCTCTACACGGTCTTCGGCTCGGCCTTCATGCTGGTCGGCTTCCTGGCGCTTGGCGTCGCGGCTGACACATTCGACATCCGCGAAATCCGCCAGGACGCGCTGGCAGCCGCCTTCCTGCCCGCGCCGGCGATCTTTGCCTTCATCCTGATCGCCTTCTCAATCAAATTGCCGGTAGTGCCGCTGCATACCTGGCTGCCCGATGCGCACACCGATGCGCCGACCGCCGTGTCGGTGATCCTGGCCGGCGTCCTCCTGAAGATGGGCGGCTACGGCATCCTGCGCCTGTTGTTCACGATGATGCCTGAGGTTGGAGCTGACGCCGACCTGGCGCTTGCGATCATTGGCGCTGTATCGATTGTCTACGGCGCCATCGTCACAATTCGCCAGACGGACTTGAAGCGTCTGATCGCGTATTCGTCGGTCTCGCATATGGGATTCGTACTGTTGGGCGTATCCGCGCTCGGGACGACCGGGATGAGCGGCGCGGCGATGCAACTCGTTACGCATGGCCTGATCACCGGCATGTTGTTTGTCATGGTCGGGCTGGTGTATGACCGCACGCATACCCGTCAGATCGCCGATATGAGCGGCCTCATGCATCACATTCCACTGCTGGGAATCGGCATGGTCTTTGCTGGTCTCGCGGGGCTTGGGTTGCCGGCGCTCGCCGGTTTCGTAGCCGAGATCACCATCTTCCTCGGCGCGTTCGAGTCCCAGACTGCGCCGGTCTCGGTGGCGCTACTCGGCGTGCTCCTGGCCGCGGCCTACATCCTCTGGGCGCTGCAACGCACCTTCTTTGGACCGAAGGACGAGAAGTGGTCGCACCTGCCCGATGCCAATCACTGGAGTGAATACACGATTATCGGAGCCTTGATGGCGTTGATCGTGCTGCTCGGCGTGTATCCGTCGATCGTCATGGACCTGTTGGAAATGGGTGTGGAACCAATCGTCAACAACATTGAGATGGTCGTGTCCGCAGGGGCGGGAGGCAGCTGATGCTGAGCGACGTCAACCTGCTGGGCCCCGAGCTTGTTCTGCTCGTCGTTGGCGGGTTTCTGCTGATCGCTGATCTGTTCCTCCGCGACCGACGCCTGCTGATGGGCGCGAGCCTGGCCGCGTTGCTGGGTTCGATCCTGTACTCGGCCATACTGCTGACGGAAGGGCATGTCGGCGAGCAGGCATTCAACGGCGTCCTGGTCGTCGACAAGTTCGCCATCTTCTTCCAAATTTTGCTTGCTGGAGCGGCGATGGCGGCCGTGCTCGTCTCAACCGAGACCTTGCAGCGCACACCGTCCCGTCGCGGCGAATATCTGGCGCTGATTCTCTTCTCGACTGCCGGGCTGCAATTGCTCGCTGGCGCGCGCGACCTGATTATGGTCTTCATCGCGCTTGAGCTGACTTCGATCTCGCAGTACATCCTGGTCGGCTTCCACAAGGACCGCTGGGGCTCTGAGGGTGGACTGAAGTACCTGTTGACCGGCGCCGTGGCCTCGGCGGTGCTCCTCTATGGCATGGCGATCCTGCTTGGCCTGACTGGCTCAACGAATCTGGCCGAGATCTCCTCATACATCGCCTGGCAGGGCGAGGGCAAGGAAGAGGCGCTGATGTTGGCGGCTGTCTTCCTGATCGCCGGCTTCGGCTTCAAGGCCGCGGTAGCGCCATTCCAGATGTGGGCGCCGGATGCGTACACTGGCGCACCGACGCCGATTGCCGCCTACCTCTCGGTGGCCTCGAAAGCCGCAGCCTTTGCGATCCTGATTCGCATCTTCTTCGAGGCGCTGGGCGACGACCTGTTAGCCGAGCACTGGAAGACGATCTTCGCGGTCCTGGCGACGCTATCGATGTTTGTGGGGAATTTCTTCGCAATTCGACAGAACAACATCAAGCGAATGCTCGCCTACTCGTCGGTCGCGCAGGCTGGCACGTTGATGATTGGGCTTGCAGCCATTTCGGCTGATCGCGGTGAGCTGCTGGGCGCGAGTGGCATTCTTTTCTACCTCGCCGGATACACGGTCACCAATCTGGCGGCGTTCACGGTGATCATCCTGATTGCCAACCAGCGCGGCGGCAGCTACGACATCCGCCAGTATGCGGGACTGGGAAAGAAGTCGCCCTGGCTGGCGCTTGTGCTTGCCTTCGCCCTAATCTCGTTGATTGGCTTGCCACCGACGGCGGTGTTCTTTGGCAAGATTTACCTGTTCGAGACCGCGATGCAGAGTGGTCTGGCCTGGCTCGCAGTGGTCGGCGCTGTCAACACGCTGATCTCTGCGGCCTACTACTTGCGGCCGGTCAAGGCGATGTTCATTGACTCAGCGGAGGATGAGGATGACGAAACGCCGATGCCACGACCATCCAATAGCGTGCTCGCGACCATGGGTGTAGTGACGGCGGGCGTGCTGGTGATCGGATTGCATCCCGGCCTGCTGATCAACGCTGCAGAAGCTGCGGTCGCCGCCATATTCTCCTGATGTGACCGCCGGCCGCCACCATATCGTCGAGATCCTGGTCGATCCTGCATTTGTCCACCGCCTGGATGTGGATGCTCTTGAGCGTTGCGTGCGAGAGACGCTCGACTCGCGCAAACTGCGTATAGCGCGTGTGGTATCGGTACGCGTGACCGACTCTCGCGCGGTGCGGCGGCTCAACCGGCGATTTCGGGGGGAAGACTCGACGACCGATGTGCTCTCGTTCAATACCGACTTCGACGGCCTACGTCGGCCTGATGGCGCTGCCGAGCTGGGAGAAATCGTGATCGCGCTGCCCGTCGCTGCGCGTGGAGCGAACGAGCGCGGCGTCTCGCTGGCCGAGGAGCTGGCGCTGTTGACTGTTCACGGCACACTGCATCTGCTGGGGTTCGATCACGAGGAGCCATCGGAAGACGCACGGATGAAGGAGCTGGAACGGGCTGCATTGATCAGAATCGGGATGGAGTCGGCGGCCAGGGCTTGATCTGTTTAGATATCATGTTCTATATTGACGAGGAGCCGAACAGGTTGGAAGGAAGTGCGGCATGAGCAGCACAGTCCTGTACCGGAAGTGGCGTCCGACGGATTTTGATGAGGTCGTCGGTCAGGAGACTGTCGTCCGGACACTCAGGAACGCTGTTGTCCAAGACAAGATCTCTCACGCATACCTCTTCTGCGGCCCGCGTGGGACTGGCAAGACGACCACAGCGCGGATTCTTGCTCGGGCGATCAATGGTCGCACCGCCTCGACCAGCGCCACAGCGCTTGGGCAGGGCGACGATCTCGGATTTGACCTGGTCGAGATCGACGCCGCGTCGAACCGGGGTATCGACGATATCCGCGAGTTGCGCGAGCGAGCCAGCTATCAGCCGGGCTCAGCGCGCTTCAAGGTCTATCTGATTGACGAAGTGCACCAGCTCACCGGCGCGGCCGCAGACGCCTTGCTCAAGACGCTGGAAGAGCCGCCGCCCCACGTAGTGTTCATCCTGGCCACGACCGATCCGGAGGCATTGAAACCGACGATTCTGAGTCGCTGCCAACGATTCGATTTTCGACGTGTTGGCGTCGACGACATGGTCGCACGCCTGCGCGCGATTGCAGAGTCAGAGGAGATTGACATTCCTGACGAGGCGCTCAGGCTAATCGCGCGTGAGTCGACTGGTTCTCTGCGCGACGGGGTGAACCTGCTCGACCAGGTTTGGGTCATGTGTGGGTCGTCAGTATCGCTGGAGGCCGCGCAGGAGGCACTGGGGCTGAGCCCCGACGCGCGGGCGATGGAGCTGGCTTCAGCAGCGTTGCGCGGCAAGCTGTCCGAAGGCCTGGCCGTGCTCGTGGCGGTGCAAGAGGACGCGATCGACTTCGGACGTTTCAAGCGCCAGGTCGTGACACACTTGCGTCACGCGCTGCTGACATTGACCGGCGCGACCGGAACGCTCTCCCTGTCGGCGCCGGAAGTAGAACAGCTTGAAGAGGTTTGCAAGGGAGTCGACGCTCCCGCGGCGGTGGCGGCGCTCAAGGCATTTTCTGAAGCTGATGTCAGGCGCGATCCCTATCAGCCGTTGCCGCTTGAGCTGGCTCTGGCCTCAATCGTCTATGGGCCACCTTCGCAGAACGTCCCGTCTGCTCCGCAACAACAGCAGCGGCCACAGCGGCAGCAACGGTCGGATGGGCCGAGGCAGCAGAGCCAGACTGACGGTCAGCGTCGGCAGAGCCAGCGTCGCGAGCAGCAGGAGACAAGAAATCTGCGTCGTGTGCAGGGGCAGGACCAACCAGCGAACGCGGAATCAGCTTCACAATCCGGGAGGGCGGCGCGCCCGCAAGGCGAACCCCAGCCACGCCCAGCTGCGGCCAACGCCAACCCCGAGGTAGAGGAGCTGTTGGAGCAGATTCGCAGCGCTCTCAGACGACGGAATCAGGGACTGATCGCCACGATGCTGAACGGGTCGTGCCGGGTCGTGGCTCAAACTGCTGACTCCATCTCGCTCGGGTTCTTGCCCAGTTATCAGCAGGTCCACATGCGAAAAGTGTCTGACGCCTCGAGCGACGTTGCGGCGGCTGCCTCTGAGGTGCTTCGTCGGCGTGTGACGGTGAGCTGCGTTCCGATTGACGAACACGTTCCCGCAGTATCGAACGGTAACGGCGTGCGCAACTCGCAGGTGAAGACCGAGCCGAGCCAACCCAGTGCGCCGCCAATGCGCGAGAGTGTCATCGGCCGTGAGGCGCGGACGCGGTTTGGCGCCAGACCGTACCACTCCAACTGAACCGGCGCGTCTGAGTCGCTCAGCGTACGCAAACGCCTAGACTGAAGTCGTAGCGAAAGGGCTGATGATGGCGAAGCGGAAGGGTGGCATGTTTCGGCCGGCGCGTTCGAACAAGCAGCGCGGACAGGGAGTGGCCGGCGCAGGCGGATTTTCGCCCGAGATGATGCGGCGGGCGCAGGAACTGCAGAGTCAGTTGGCTGAGGCCCAGGATGAACTCAAGGAAACGACGGTGGAGGCGTCAGTCGGCGGGGGCGTTGTGTCGGTCACCTTGGGCGGTGATCACAAACTGCGTGAAGTGGTGATTGACCCGGACGTTGTCGATCCAGAGGACACCGAGATGCTGCAAGACCTGGTCTTGGCGGCGGTCAATGAGGCTCAGGATCGACTCGAGCAGATGCAGCAGGAGCGGATGTCGGGCCTCACGGATGGGTTGTCGCTGCCAGGTCTGCAGTAATGCAGCGCTCTGCGGCAACCGCGCCGACGATTGCACGTCTGATCGACGCCTTCCATCGTCTGCCGGGCATTGGACCAAAGAGCGCCCAGCGCCTTGCCTATCACGTCCTCCGAGCCCCCCGGTCAGAGGCTGAGGCGCTTGCTGAGGCGTTGCTTGACGTCAAGGATTCGACGCGGTTGTGTGGTCTCTGCCAGAACATCACCGACGCCGACCCATGCGCTATCTGCATGGATCCGCAACGCTCGGATGCGACGATTTGTGTGGTTGAGGAACCGCTTGACGTCGCGGCAATTGAGCGCGCCGGAGTTCATCGGGGTCGCTATCACGTGCTTCACGGGGCGATCTCGCCGATGGATGGGGTCGGCCCCGAGGATCTCAAAGTGCGCGAACTGCTGGGTCGACTCGGCGATACCTCAGTGGAGGAGATCATCCTGGCGATGAATCCAAACCTCGAAGGCGAGGCCACGGCGGCGTATCTGTCACGAGTGATTGGTGCGATGGGAGTGCGGATCACGCGGATCGCGCACGGATTGCCGGTCGGTGCTGACGTGGAGTATGCGGACGAGCGAACGCTGCGTGCGGCGATGACGCACCGCGTAGAGATCGATCGGCAAGCGGGCGCCGACTGATGCCACGGATTCGCCCCACCCGCACCGAAGCGATCGTATTGCGGCAGCGTTCACTCGGCGAGGCTGATCGAATATGCGTGTTGTTCTCGCCAACGCGAGGTCGAATTGAGGCGGTCGCCAAGGGAGTTCGTAAGCCGCTGAGCAAGATGTCGGGTCACGTCGAACCGTTGAGTCGCGGCCAATTCGGATTGGCGCCGGGTCGTTCGCTCGACATCATCACTGACGCTCAAACGCTGGATTCGTGGCCTGAGCTGCATGACGACGTTGTTCGCATGACCGAGGCCTTGGCACTGTCCGAACTGGTCGACCGTTCAACGGATATCGATGTTGCAGCAGGCCCGCTCTACCAGCTGCTGCGGCATTCGTTTGATGCGCTGGCGGTGACTCCGTCGCCCAAAGCGATTCGTTGGTGGTTCACATTGCGGTTCCTGGATCAGCAGGGTTATCGCCCGGAACTGAGCGCCTGCGTGCGCTGTCGTTCCGAAGTAGGACCGGAAGGCAATGGCTACGCGGCAGGAGAGGGCGGTGTCGTCTGTCAGCGCTGTTATGAATCGGGAATCGGCCAGCGGCTATCGTCGCCCGTGTTTCGATTGTTACGCTATATGCGACGGTCGTCGTGCGAAGCGACGGCGCAGGTGCGGGTTGATGCAGACGCGTCTGCAGAGCTTGAACGGCACCTGAGATCGTCATTGGAACAGACGCTGGACAGCCGATTGCGCTCGCGTAGCTTTGCTGAAGACCTGGCGCGAGCTGAAACGATTGGCCGGAGTGCGGCATTGGCCGCCACGGCGAAAGAGCGAGAGGAGTAACGCGTGCCGCTATATGAATACCTGTGCGAGTCATGTGCGGGAATCTTCGAGGTGGTGCGGCCGATTCGCGAAGCGCCGGAGCCGCAGCCATGCCCTGAGTGCGATGATGAGTGCGAGCGCGTGATGCCCTCGTCGTTTTCGGCCTTCGTCATGCGTCAGGGGTATCCCCGACGCATCCCTGACAAGGGAACCTACTGGCATCTCGGCCAGGAGGTGACCTATTTGCCGAAGAAGGCCCGACCTTACGAGCATCCGCAGGTGACGAAGCGTCGAGAGCAAGAGCCGCTCTCCACACAGGACTACACCGACCTGGTCGACAAGAAGATCCATGAGCGACGGCTTGCGCGTGAGGATCGACGCAAGGAACGCGAGCTCAAGAAGGATCGAATGGCGAAGAAAGCCAGAGAGCTCAAACCCTTGCCCCAGCCGGTCAAGCGGGACTAAGGCTCCGAGATCAGAGTCAGAAGTCGCGCTGCGTGATGAACTCGGCGATGGCGACGAGTTGTCCACGCGGTCCTCGCCCCGGAACCTCGTTGAGGGCCGTTAGCGCCCGCTCACGCCAGTCCTGGACGGTTTCCATGCAGTGTTCCACGATCGCTGGCTGACGCGCGGCCTCTAACGCGTTGTCGAGCAACTCGGCGCGATCATCGTCATCTTCCGCGTTGAGGAATCGAGTCACCGGGTTGTCGTCGGGAGCGCCTTCCATGAGCACGATGGCCGGCAGGGTCAGAGTGCCAGCCGACAGATCGCCGCCGACCGGCTTGCCGAGCTGCTCCTCGGTGCCGCAGAAGTCGAGGATGTCGTCGACGATCTGGAATGCCATCCCGATTGAACGACCGTACTCGCGTAGCGACTCGATGGTCTGAGCGTCACAGGCTGACATCATCGCGCCGCCGGCGCCGGCGGTCGCGAAGAGGGATGCAGTTTTGCCGTGGATGCGTCGGTAGTAGTCGCGCATCGTGCCGGAGCCTGCATCAAAGGCGGAGACGTCCTGGGCCAGTTCGCCTTTGGCCATGACCATCAGCGTGTCGGCAAAGAGTCGGATGACGCCAATGTGTCCGGTGCGGGCAACGAGCTCGGCGGCGTGAGCGAACATGTAATCGCCGAGCATCACTGAGGCGGGGTTGCCAAACGTCGCGTTGGCGGTGACGTGACCACGACGGGTCTCGGAAGAGTCGATCACGTCGTCGTGGACGAGGGTGGCTGTGTGCAGTAACTCGATTGAAGCGGCGAGCGGAATTTGGGTGTCGGCGTCATAGTCGCCGAAGCCGCCGCAGAGCAGCGAAATCGCAGGACGTAAGCGCTTCCCACCGCGCGACAATACCTGGTTCAGCATCGCCTCAAGCGGAAGGAAGTCGGATTGCGCGACGAGCAACAGGGTGTCTTCGACGATGGCGAGATCATCGGCAATGGGCTCATAGAGTTGCTCGAGTGAGGTCATTAAGGACTAGCGTACTCTGCGCATTGCTCGGGAGGCATTGTGCTCAGTGTCCACGATTCTTCGCTCGCACACTACAGGCGGAAGAGACGGTGAGCGTTATGAGTGGTGTTCTCGGCGATGGCCTGGATTGATTCTGGTCGCGCTTGAGCGATTTGCTCGATTGTGTACTGGATATGTGCTGGCTCGTTGCGTTTGCCTCGCCTTGGTTGAGGGCTGAGGTAAGGACAGTCGGTCTCGATCACAATCGCCTCGAGAGGCAGGCTGGCGGCGGCTTCTCTGAGAGCGTCGTTCCTGGGATAGGTGACCGGGCCGGCGAAGGAGATGAGGAAACCCAGCTCGTAGTAACGACAGGCGAGGTCGGCGTCGCCGGAGAAGCAGTGAATCACTCCAACGGGAGGTTGGCGGCGATCGTCGGGACCTCCTCTGACATTCGGTGACCTCTGCCCACGCTCTACGGAGGGAGAGTTGGATTGAACCCAGTCCTTGAGTAGCCCGTACGATTCCTCGTGCGCGTCGCGGGAGTGGATGACGACTGGCAGGTCCAGTTCGTCGGCGAGCGTCAGTTGCGCTTCGAACGCCGCGTACTGCGCCTCAGGCGACGAGAGGTTGCGATAGAAGTCGAGGCCGATCTCACCGATCGCAACGACACGGTCGTTTGCGGCCAGGCGTCTGAACTCGGACTCGAGGTCAGCGTCCCAGTCCTTGGCGTCGTGTGGATGCAGACCGACTGTTGCCCAGATGTTGTCATGAGAGTTTGCCAATGCGATGGCGTCGCGGGTAGTCGGTAGGTCTGTGCCGATGCTGACCATCCAACCAACGCTGGCCTCGCTGGCGCGTTCTAGCACCTCAGTGAGATCATCGCCGATCCACGGGTCGTGCAGGTGCGCATGTGTGTCGAACAGATCAGGCTGGCGGCTCATGTCCCAAGCCGTGCCTCTTCTTCCTCGACGATTGATGGGTCGAGCTTCTTGAAGAGCGGTTTCGGCTTCTGTAGGGGGGTACCGGGCCGAAGCGCGTGCATCTGCCAGCCAAGCTCATCGATGCTGCCTTCAGTGTTGAGCATTTCATGCAATCGCTGACAGCTGAACGGCAGATAGGGCGCCAGCGCGGTGCGCAGCGCCGCGATCACGCTGAGCGCCGTGTACAAGCTGCGCGCGGCGGTCTGTCGGTCGGACTTGACAGCCTGCCAGGGCGCAGTCTGGTCGAGATAGCGATTTGTTTCCTGCGCCAGCGCGAAGGCCTGCTGGATACCCTGCCGCAGATGCACGCCCTCAATCGACTGGCCGATGCTTTCCAGTCCCGACTGCGCACGGTCGAGCATGCGGGTGGCTTCGCGATCGAGAGGTCCCGGATCGGGTACCTGGGCGTCGAAGTGGCGATTGATGAGTGAGAGCACGCGGTTGACGAGATTGCCCCAGGTGGCCACGAGCTCGTCGTTGTTGCGACGCAAGAACTCCGACCACGAGAAGTCGGAATCGGCGGTTTCAGGCATTTGCGCGGCGAGGGCGTAGCGCAGCGGGTCAGGGTCGTAACGAGTGAGGTAGTCGTTGACCCAAACGGCCCAGCGCTGCGATGTGCTCGCCTTGGAGCCGCTCATGGTGATGTACTGATTGGCGGGCACGTCATAGGGCAGGTTGTAGCCGCCGGCGCCGAGCAGGATGGCAGGCCAGATGATCGTATGGAAGGGAACGTTGTCTTTGCCGATGAAGTTGTAGATGCGAGCGTCGTCCGACTGCCAGAAGTCTCGCCAGGCTTCTGGATCGCCGTTGGTCTTGGCCCACTCCACGGTCGCGGAGAGGTAGCCGATCACCGCCTCGAACCAGACGTAGATTCGCTTGTCGTCCCAGCCCTCCAATGGCACGGGAACGCCCCAGTCGATGTCTCGGGTGATTGCCCGATCCTGCAAACCCTCACGCAACATGCCGCGAGAGAAGTTGATCACGTGCGTGCGCCAAAAGTCCTTGCCGTCGTCCAGCCACTCCCGTAGCGGTTCCTCGAACGCGGTGAGGCGAAGGAAATAGTGCTCGGAGCTACGCAGCTCCGGTGTTGCGCCGGTATTGCGTGAGCGAGGATTGATCAGCTCAACGGCGTCAAGCTGGCGACCGCAAGTGTCGCATTGATCGCCGCGGGCGCGCGGCTCGTCGCAGTGTGGGCATTCTCCCTCGATGTAACGGTCAGGCAGGAAGCGTTTGGCCTGCGGATCGTAGAACAGCTCCTGTGTCTGCCTGAACAGGTAATCCTGCTCCAGGAGCGCATGAAACAGGCCATGTGTGACCTCACGATGATTCTCGGTCATCGTCGTCGTGAAGGTATCGAACGATATGCCCATTCCATCCCAGGTATCGAGAATGGACTGGTGGAACTCGGCCACAACCTCAGCCGGGGTACGCCCTTCGTCATCGGCGCGGACGGTGATTGGTGTGCCATGCGTATCGGAGCCGGAAACCATGGCAACGCGATTGCCGCAGATCCGGTGGTAGCGGGCGAAAATATCGGCCGGCAGGTAGGCGCCGCCGAGCTGACCGTGGTGGATCGGGCCGTTGGCATAGGGCCAGGCCACGCAGACGAGGATGTTGTCGCTCATGGTTGGTCGCGGGGATCGATTTCGGGTGCTCGAATGTCTGAATGCTGGTCTATGTGTAGGGTACGCGCATATTCGCTTTGGAATGTCATCGTTCCTGATTGAACGGCCAGAGCGCGTAAACCTCGCGTCGAGGCCTGCCAGACTGTTGCGCGACGAAACGCGCAGCTTGCGAGCGTGACGCTCCCTGAGATGCGGCCTGCTCGAGCGCAGCCGAGATTTCGGCGTCGGACCAACCCGGGCGTTCAAGAGCAGCTGGACTGATCAGGATGGTGAATTCACCGCGAGGTTCGGCGAATTCTTTCAGGGCGTCGGCAGGTGAACCACGCCAGACCTGTTCGTGCAACTTGGTCAGCTCGCGTCCGATCACGAGCTGAGCTTCAGGCATCATGTTTACGAGATCGTGGATGGTATCCAAGACTCTTCGAGGTGATTCGAAAATGATCGTTGGGCTCGCGTCGGTCTGGAGAGCCTGCATGGCCTTGCGCCGCTCACCCGCTTTGCGAGGCAGAAAGCCATAGATGTGCACACGCGGCGACTCCGCGCCACTGACTGACCAGAGCGCGACAGGGGCCGTAGCGCCGGGGATGGGAGTCACTAAAATGTCTGCCTCGATTGCCGCCGCGATGAGGTTGCGACCCGGATCAGAGATTCCCGGTGTGCCGGCATCCGAGATCAGGGCGACCGATTGCCCTCGCTGTATCTGATCGAGCAGTCGTTGCGCGTCGCGCCCGCGATCGTGATAGGGGGTGACGGGCGTTGTTATCTCGTAGTGTCGGAGCAACGCGCGGGCGACCGGGACGTGTTCCGCGGCGATCAGGTCAACTTCCCCCAGGATCCGTAAGGCGCGCAGGGTGATGTCCTCGAGGTTGCCGATCGGCGTTGCCACCACGTAGAGGACGCCAGGTTGCTCGGACATAGGGAACACTCTAGGCATCACGCCTGACGACGTTGTTCGGTTCTTTACCAACGACTGAGGAGCAGTCGGGTATCTTACGATCACCGGTGAAGGCAGGACAGGTGGTCGGTAACGTGCCCGTTCGCACGGGACACTGGCATATAACCAACGAGCGCGGCCATGTGCCGCGCTCCTGCGTTTAACGTCCAACCGCCAATCCGCGCAGCAGCAAAGGGGAGACAGATGACCACACTGACGCATCGCGAACAGCTGACTCCCGGTCAGGAGCTGGTGCAGGGCGCGTACGAGTCCGGGCCGCAGCCGGTGTCGCGGCCGCGGCGCAAGTCATTGCAGGAGGCGTACGGCTTTGATGACGTGGCAATTGTCCCCGGCGCGCTGACGATCAATCCCGAACTGACCGACGTCTCCACGATGTTGGCGGGACAGCGACTTGAGATCCCCATTCTCGCCGCCGCCATGGACGCGGTCGTTGACCCGCACTTCGCTGTCGAGGTGGGCCGACGCGGCGGCATGGCGGTACTCAACCTGGAAGGCCTGCAGTGTCGCTTCGACGACCCAAGCGAAGTGCTGGAAGAGGTAGCTGGCAGCGACACGGAAACGGCGACGGAAATTCTTCAGCGGGCATACACCACCCCGATTCGTGATGAACTCATCGGTCGACGCGTGCAGGAGATCAAGGACGGAGGCGTCGCCGCTGCGGTCTCCGTCACGCCGCCGAATGCCAAGCGACTGGCGTCAGCGATCAAGGAAGCAGCTCCCGACGTGTTCGTCGTCCAGTCGACTGTGACGACCGCGCGTCACTACTCACGGTCCCAGCGAGGGCTGATCCTGCGGGAACTCATCAGTGAAATGGCGATTCCCACGCTGGTCGGAAACACTGTGGGGTTCGATGCATCGCTGGAGTTGATGGACGAGGGTATCGCCGGGCTGCTTGTCGGAGTTGGTCCGGGCGCGGCCTGCACATCTCGGGAGGTACTGGGGATCGGAGTGCCGCAGGTCTCGGCGACGATTGAGTGCGCGTACGCGCGCGACGTGTACTTCGAGCGAACCGGTCGCTATGTGCCGATCATCACTGATGGCGGTATCCGAACTGGTGGCGACTTCTGCAAGGCGCTGGTCTCTGGCGCGGACGCCGTCATGATTGGATCTCCTTTCGCCGGTACGCTCGAGGCGCCGGGTCGCGGATTCCACTGGGGTATGGCCACACCGCACGCCGAGCTGCCGCGTGGAGTTCGAGTGCATGTCGGGCAACACACGACGCTGGACCGGCTGCTCTTTGGGCCAACTTCACGCACGGATGGCACGGAGAATCTGATCGGCGCATTGCGCACCTGTATGGGGAGTGTCGGCGCAGAAACGATCCGTGACTTGCAGCAGACCGAGATGGTCATCGCCCCGGCAATCAAGACTGAGGGCAAGCGCTATCAGATGATGCGCGACTAGGGGCTCTAGTACCTCAGAGCGCTTCGTAGAACAGGTCGAGCAGTCGGCGGGTGTGTCGGTGTTGCCAGCCGCCCCGCCCCTGATTCATGACATAACCCCAGCCAACACCTGCATCCGGGTCAGCGAAGGCGAGCGAACCGCCGCCGCCGAAGTGGCCGAACGTGTGTGGGTTGGGCCCGAGTGGCCGCTCAGCCATCGTCATCTGGAATCCTGAGGCGAAGCGAGTTGGACGGCCGAGAATTCGGTCGACCCCGTACACCTGCTCGGCCGACATCTTTGCAATCGTCGTCGGTTCCAGGATATGCACATCATCGAGCTGGCCGTTGGTCGCCAGCGCTCCACACAAGCGAGCGAGCCCCCTCGCGGCGCCGTGACCGGTCGTTGAGGGAAACTCAGCGGCGCGATACTCGCGGGTGTTCTGCGAGCCGGGACCGCTGGCGATGTGCGGCGGATTACGCCCGCCAAGCGTCTGCAGCGCGCTCGGCGGCGCTCGACGGAAGTCAGGCGGCTGCTGGATGGGCAGCATGTCCGCTGTGCGTGCGTCATGCTCTGGCTTCGTGCCGAAGTGAAAGTCCAGATCAATCGGTTCGCTCAGGTCAACCTGCAGGTGTTCGCCAATCGATCTATCCGTGATCCGTCGGATCACCTCGCCGATCAGAAATCCCTGTGTGTTGGAGTGATAGCCGTGCGCCTCGCCCGGCGGCCACCAGGGTTCCTGCTCCGCGAGCGCGGAGGTCATCACGTCCCAATCGAGAAACGCGCCACGCGGAAGTGGTCGGCGGATGGCGGCGAGACCGCTTTGGTGCGTGAGCAACCAGCGAACGGGGATGTCAGCCTTGCCGTTCTGGGCGAACTCAGGCCAGTAATCGGCGACGCGTCGGTCGATGTCGAGCTCGCCGCGTTCGGCCATACGCCAGGAGAGAATGGCGCAGATCGCCTTGCCGACCGAATAGCAGCAGACGATCGTGTCGCTGGCCCATGGCTTCGTGTGCCTAGCATCAGTCCAACCGCCGTAGATGTCGATGATCAGCTCGCCGTTCAGGCTGATGGCCAGCGCCGCGCCATTTTCCGAGCGGTCGACGAAGTTCTGCTGAAACTGCTCTTTGACTGCAGTGAATCGTGGGGCGCAATAGCCCTGGACGGGAGCGTCGGCGGGCGACGGCAGCTGATCTTGAGGCATGATCATCCGGCGATGATGCGGATCGCCCGGGGTTGCTGAGAGACGTCGTCGAGGATCGCGACCTCGGCATTTGGCAGCATCTGGCGGGCGGCGTCTGCGATAGCCGACTCCTGTCCCGGGTCGATCTCGAGCACCGCGACGCCGTTGGGATGCAGGCGCGACGGAAGCTGGGTGATCAATCGCAGGATGAGCTCGGTCCCGCGTGTCCCGGGGGTCAGGGCGATGCGAGGTTCATGATCGGCGACCTCGGGTTCGAGTTCGTCAATGCGCTCCTCGGGAATGTACGGCAGATTGGCCACGACGCAGTGAAACGGCCCGGGCAGAGGGGTCAGCAGATCTCCTTGCACAAATGCTGCATTGGGTCTTCTGAGTAGTCGCTGGGCATTGTCGCGTGCGACGAGCAGCGCGTCCCGCGACACATCGCTGCAGATGAGCTGGATCCCACGCCGGTGTTTGGCCAAGGCAATACCGACAGCCCCCGAGCCAGCTCCGACGTCGGCGACCTGCGCGGTGCGGATGCGCGCCTGGCGCATGTGATCGAGCGCCGCGTCGACGAGTAGCTCCGACTCGGGTCGTGGGATGAGGACGTCGGGCGTGACGCGGAACTCGAGCCGATAAAACTCTCGGGTGCCGGTGATGTACGCCAGCGGCTTCCTCGTCGTTCGCTCGGCGATCGCCGCCTGGAATCGTTGCCTGGCGCCAGGATCGATTTCCTCGGTCAGTGAGGCGTAGAGCTGTGCTCTGGTGAGTCCGGTGGCGTGTCGCAGCAGGACCTCTGCTTCGAAACGGGCGTCGTCAATCTGGGCCAGTTCCAACTCGGTGGCGGCCGCCATCCAGACATCGCGGAGCCTCACTGGGGTGGTCATCACGACGCCTCGGCGAGCAGGCGCGCCTCTTCGGCAGTGGCTGCGGCGTCGATCAATGGATCGAGATTGCCATCGAGCATGCCGTCGAGATCGTGACGGGTGAGGCCGATCCGGTGATCGGTGACACGATTTTCGGGAAAGTTGTATGTGCGGATCTTTTCGGAGCGGTCGCCGGAGCCAACCTGTGAGCGGCGGAAGTCAGCCCGTTCCTGCTCGGCAGCCAAGCGCTGTTGCTCATACAGCCGGGCGCGAAGCACGGACATCGCCTTGATCTTGTTCTTGAGCTGTGAGCGCTCGTCGGTGCAGGTCACGACGATACCGCTCGGCTCGTGTGTCAGCCGCACGCCAGTCTGAACCTTGTTCACGTTCTGTCCGCCGGCCCCGCCCGAGTGAAACAGGTCGAGGCGAATCTCCGATTCATCCAGGTCGACATCGACCTCTTCCGCTTCAGGCATCACGGCCACGGTCGCGGTAGATGTGTGGATACGACCCTGCGCCTCTGTCTCGGGGACCCGCTGTACACCTGTCCATTATAC
>RKRS01000183.1 GCA_007571275.1 Dehalococcoidia bacterium | reverse complement strand
TAGGGGAGGTGGCGGAGGGGTACGTCTGTGCATTCACCTGGAGTGGAGAGGGAGATGGAGGGATCGACCTGGGCGGGTAGGCCCCGTGGAGTCTGTGACAGGTTGTAGCTGGCGTGATTGAGCAGGCGGGCGAGGCCGCCCGTCGCGGGCGCATCCGTCCAGGGTTCGTCGGGGCCGGGCCAGTGGATCGGGGCGGCGGGCGGCTTGGGCTGGTCCTCGGGCCAGGGCGCGAGATAGATGACCTCCATGATGCTCATCTGCGGATCGTCGCCGTAGGGGCGGAAGCGATAGACGATGCGGCTGAACGATCCCCAGGGATGGAAGTTGGGGAAGAGGTTGTTGTACTGTCCGTCGATCAGCTCCGCATCGCAATAGACGTCGACGCGATCGCCGATCACGTCGCGCAGGCTCTCGCGCATCTGGTCGGCCATCTGACGTCGGCTGGCGAAAATCTCGTCGCGCGGCGGGTGGAGGTTCAGGTGCGCGCTGGTACGGGCGGCAAGGGTGATGGCGCGCGACCAGTTGCCGAACGAATCGTACTGATGATTGGCGCCGTCGCCGCCGTAGATCATGAGCTGGGGATGGGTCGCGATGATGTGGTAGCCCTCCATGAAGGCTTCCTGGTTCGTTTTCCAGTTGGCGCGCACGATCTTGGCCACGTGGATCTGCTTGTACTTCTTCTCGTAGTCGTACTTCTCATAGTGTTTGGGCAGGTCGCCCAGAAAGTCCTCGAACGGCTCGCAGTCAGGGTCGGGGTTGATGAAGACGAATCCGCCCCAGGTCGCCGTCCGCGCCTCGCGCAGGTGACCGGCGTCCTCGCGCACTTCGGGGAAGTCCCACTCGGAGGGGATTTCCCGCAGCGAGCCGTCAAGCTCCCAGCACCAACCGTGGAAGGGGCAGCGAAATTCTGTCGCCTGTTTGCCATCAAACTCGCGCAGCTGTCGTCCGCGATGCAGACAGGCGTTGTTGTAGGCCTTGAACTCGTCGGCGCCGGTGCGCACCACAATCCAGGAGAGGTGGGCGACCTCGTAGACGATGTAGTCGCCGATGTCGGGGATATCGTCGACGTGGCAGGCGAACTGCCAGACCTTCTTCCAGAGTCGTTCGACTTCGAGGTCGTGCCATTCCTGGCTGGTATAACGCTCGGTCGGCACCTTGCGCACGCCGCCGGGCAGCGAGCGCTCCATCCGCAGAGTGTCGGGAATCCGCTCGGGATACTGGTCGCCCTCCAGCAGCTCCATGAAGGAGATACCGGCCGAGCGAGGGCCGGCCGGAGTGTCGCGGCCCGGGTCGCCCGTGTAGCGGGTGAAGGTCTCGTCGATCTCGCCGGAGAGCGCAGTGCCGCCGGTGTACTGCGCCTCGGCGGCGGCCGCGTTGCTGTCTTGCTGGACGCGGAGCGTGCTGGTCCTGCCGCCGCGAGATTCCCGTCGACCCGAGCGGCTCGGCAGCTCGGGGCCGCCGACCCACTGCAACAGGTGCGGATCGGCGTGTGTCAGCGCGCCTTCGATGTGTCGGCCTTCCCAATCGAAGATGCCGTACTTGCGGGCCTTGTCGACCCGCACCTTGCCATCACCGAGCTCGGTGTAGGTGGCGCCGCTGAGTGGATGGACTTCAGACTTCACGGAGACTCCTACGGTGCAGGACAGAATTGGTTCCAGCTTATCGGGACAGCGCCGCAGATATCGCGCGATCCCGGCAGGGAACATCCTTCAGGATATCGGCGAGGTCGATTCCCGAGCATTGCCACCGTCGGCGTCAATGGGGTGAGGCGGCCTGAAATTCAGTACCCTGTCCCCGAGATGTGTAACCGTCCTCGCGCGATTTGTGTCCTGCGCCGAGGGCGGAAAGCTTGAGGACGCCATGCAGTGGTCTACGTTCCCCATGTTTGCGGCGTTGCTGCTCGCGGCGCTCGCATTGGCGGGATATGGAATGACGCCGACGCTGGTTCCTGAGGATCAGGACACCAGCCAGGACCAGCCCGTCGTCCTGGCGCCGCGCATCACGGTCAGCATCGATGACGCTGACGAAGACGATGACGACAGTGACGGCTCCGACACGCCCACGGCGCTTGATAGTGCTGGCTTCGATATCCCCGTCACGACCGACAACGACGGGATTGATACCCCTACGCCAACCGATAACGACGGCACCGACAGCGATGGCATCGATACCCCTACGCCGACTGATAGCGACGTTGACAGCTCCATCTCGACTGCCAGCGACTGAAGCGGCAAGCACGCCCCTCACGGGCGCCATCCAGCTGCACCCTACAGTCGACTTTCCGACAGACGCTCGCCTGAGCGAGCTACCCCAGCTGTTCGATCCGTCATGGGTCTGGGGGCTATATCAGGAGCGGCAGGGGCATGAGCGGCAAGAGCCACCTCCGCAGCGGCTGCGCGTCCGTGATTTCAGCCATGTTCCAGGCAGGCAAGCCACGGCGAGCTACGCAGCCGAGTGGAGTCCAGACGCCTACCTGCCTGCGCGGGTCTTTACGATCAGAGTCGAACGCGACCAGCCCGCCCAATGCTCGCAGTACCCGGACGACCCCAGTCTGCCCGGGCTCGAACAGGCCGCCGATCCGGAAACGGCCTTGACGCTGCTCAATCAGTATGTGCTGACGATGCCTGCTCGACGGGTGCGGGTCGAGCTGGTGCGGTATCGACCGCACAGCCGGGCGGTCCTGCGCCACAGCGCAGGACGGGTTTGGTTCTATGCGCGGGTCATGCGACCGGCCGCGGCGACCCCGTTGCTGGCTGCCAGGTCGCTCGTCGGGCGCTCCGGCTTTGTGATCCCTCGCCTGGCGGGCTACTGGGCGGCGGGCGCCGTGATGTGGATGTCAGAAATTCCGGGAGAGAATCTCCGCCACCGCATCCGCCGCGCAAAGGGGCCAGAACCCAGCGTGCTGCTCGACGCCCTGCAGACGCTTTGGGAAGCGCCGCCGTCGACTGACGACCAGCGTCCGTTCAACCTCTCGGCGGCCTACCGTCGGGCCAGGCGCAGCTTCCGTCACAAGCTCCGGGAAGTCGCGGCCGCGCAGCGTCAACTCGACGAGGCCATTGCGGCTTTGGATCCCTTCGTCGAGTCCTGGCGGCCTGCAACGACGGCGCACAACGATTTCTACGACGATCAGATGCTCTGCCTGCCGGATGGCAGGGTCGCGCTCGTGGACTTCGAGGAAGCCGGCCCCGGCGAGCCAATGCTGGACGTTGGCAACTTTCTCGCGCATCTGCTCTGGGCGTCTCACTTTGGACGCCGAGACCGGGACGCCACGAGCGCGTACTACACGGCATTCCGCAACGCCGCGCAAGACCAATTCGGTTGGAACGAGCGCGATCTGGCGCTACGCGAAGCCGTTTGCCTCTTCCGCGTATGCACCAATGCCATCCGTCATCCCCACCCGGACTGGCGTAATCGACTGGAGCAGGGGCTGGCGCTGGTTAACGCGACGCTGCGCTGATTGCGGTCACTCGATATCGCCGGACGGCAACAACGTCGCGGCCAGCGGCCGATGATCTGACGCCGTGCTCGCGATGGCCGTGACCTCAGCGACCAGGAAATGATCGCTGACGAAGATGTGATCGAGCTGTCGCCGCGGCCGGGCGGCCGGATAGGTCGGCAGCACGCCAACGGAGTGGATCCGTTCCGATCTCGCCAAGAGCCCAAGTTCGCGGTGGCGCAGTTCGGCATTGAGGTCGCCGAGCAAGATCGTCGGCAGGCTCCAGTCGATCTGATCGCGCAGCGCGCGCACTTGCGGCAGACGGTGCTGCGGCTCTCGCTGGATGTGGTGCAGATGTGTGGCGACCACCTGAATCCGTTGGTCGGTTGTCTCAACGGTCACCGACAGAAATGCGCGGTCGAAGATGAGCGCGTCGTTGTTGGGCATGGCGGTGTTCTGGACGTCGAGCAACGGATAACGGCTCAGGATCGCATTGCCCCAGAACGGGTCGGCGGCGGGTCCCCAGGCGGCGTGCATCTGCAGCCGCTGCGCGAGCCAGCTCAGCGCATCGACCGCGCCGTTGACCAGCCAACCGCGCGGTACTTCCTGGAGCGCGACGATCTGCGCCTGATCCGCCTCAATCACTCGGGCAATTCCTTCGAGATCGGGAAGACCCACATGATCAACGCCCTGGTGAATGTTGTAGGTCATCACGCGCAGCGGGAAGAGCGGCTCGGGCGGCGGTACCGAGCGCCAACCAAGCGCCTGATACAGGGGCAGCAGCAACAGCAACAACGCGAGGAACACTGGCGCGAGAGAGACGGCGGCCGGCTCGCTCCGATCCGATGGTCTGAGCAGGAGCGCTGGGGCACTCACGAGAGTCGCGGCCGCCAGCGGAATGATCGCCTGGGGAACGGGCACGCGGACCTCATAGTGCGCGTACCAGCCGAACAACAGCAGGGGCAATGTCAGCCAACCCAGCGTCAGCACGGTCCAGCCGTGCTCAGATCGCCGCCCCGCTGCGAGCGCAGACATCCGGAGCAAGGCCAACGCGGCGGGGCCGATCAGCGCCGCGAACGCCGCCAGCGCCATCGGCGGATCGGGCGTCACGCTGGCACACACACAGGCCACAGCGACGAACACGATCCAACGCGCCGGCTTGCCTCGCCGCGCCAGCTCGAGCGTGAGCCAGATCGCCATCAGATTCGCTGCCAGCGTCCAGGCGAAGACCGCGGGCGGGGACCAGCCAATCAGCACTGTGTACTGAGCGAGGTTCTGTAACAGCAGCGTCTGCAGGACCAGAGCAGGGCCGATCGCATAAGCGGAGGTCGGAGGTGTCACTGCGCCCGGGACTTCAACGGGCGTTCGCGACATCTGCGCGAGCAGCGTGAGGTGCGCAGCGGTCAGCGCGATGGTCGTGATTTGCGGGGCGAGTCCCGGCGCCATGCTCAGATCGAGCGTGCCGAATGCACCGCGGATCGCCGTGTCGGCGGTGAGGCCGAGCAGCAAGGCCACGACCAGCGCAG
>RKRS01000172.1 GCA_007571275.1 Dehalococcoidia bacterium | reverse complement strand
GGAGTCATCGACTCGGAGACAGTGTCCGCGATCCATGACTGGGAAGCGGCGCGCAGCGCTGAACCGTCCGAGCGAGGCCGGCTGGACCGTCGCCCTGTCCTACGTCGGTATCTCGATCCTCCTGATCGGCTTGTTCACGTTGATCGGGTTGGTGGTGGATGAGCACCCGGCCTGGATCGCCTTGCCGTTCGGGCTCGCGCTGGTCAGCGCCGGGCTGGCCTGGTTGGGTCGTGATTCGGAGTTGACCGAGATATCGGATTGCTTCGCCATTGTCACGATCCTGCTGGCGGCGCTTGGTCTGCGCTTGTTGCTCGATGAGGTCGGCGGGGGATTGCAGGACGACATCAGCGGGCTGTTGCTCAGTCTCTGTGTCCTCTTGACCGGGTCCTGGATGGCCTGGCTGGTGCGCTCGCCGCGGGCCGCCGCGCTGGCCGCGTTGGCGCTGACGATGTTGCCGCTGACAATTGTCTCTGAGATCGAATCGCTTGATCCGGACGTCTTCGACGGCGGACTGGGAGGGCTTTCCAACTGGGAGTTGTGGTCGGTGTTCGCCGCCACGGTCGCGCTGGGCGGCGGCGCGCTCTACCTGCTGGAGCGTCTCCAGCGGTTGGGCGCTGGGCTGCTGCAATGGGGTCGACTGGGCGCGTCGATGGGCGCAACGCTCGCGGTTTTGGCTCTCGCCAGCGTGCAGGGGGAGGCGCTGATCGACTGGTTGATGCTGTTGCTGGGTTGGATCCTCACGGTCTGGGCCGTGCGCACGGGTCGGGTGGAGCTGCTGCTGGCTTCCGGTTTCCTGTTGGTGGGCGCGCTGGTCGGTGGGTTGTCCAACCTCGGAAACGAGGCGCGGCTGGGGCTGACGATTGTCGGATTGTTCACGACGCTACAGATGACGGCGCTGGAGATAGCCGGACCTCGGGTGCTGGGGCGACTCGGCGATCATTGGCTGACGCCGTTCTGGGAGGCGACGTTGCTCATCGGCGGGATCGCCGCGGCGGTGGTCCTGGCCGAGCGCAGCCTGGGGCTGGCGATCATCGCGATCGTCTGGGCGGTTGCGCTGCTGGTCGCCGGCGGGATGCGCCAGCGCTGGCTGGAGGTCCTCTTCGGCGTCGCCAGCGTCTACGCCGTCGGGCTGACGCTGCTGGTCGCCCAGTTCGAGACCAGTCTCGGCGCGGTCATCGGCATGCTGTTCCTCGGCCTGATCATGGTCGCGGGAGCGATCATCTGGCGGCGACGGATGCAGCGTTTGACACTGGCAGAGGGTGGCTCATAGCCTTTCATCGTGTCCGCGCGCGTCGCGGTCTCACGTTTGCCTGTGCTCGTCTGGAGGTGTCTGGATGGAAGACAAGACAGTTTCTCTGGTCAATGGCCGCTTCAACGTCGGTTACATGGAGGCGGGTTCTGGTCCGGATCTGCTCTTCATCCACGGCGCGGGCGGGTTGATCTGGGACCCATTCCTCGAGCAACTCTCGCAGCACCATCGGGTGCTCGCGCCGAAGCTGCCCGGTACGGCCAACTCGACCGGCGTCGAGTGGCTGATGGATCACCACGACGTCTTCTACTTCTACTGGGACTTCCTCGACGCGATGGGCGTTGACGATGTCATCGTGGTTGGCCATTCGATGGGTGGTTGGTTTGCGGCCGAGGTCGCCGCGATGCAGCCGGGGCGAGTCTCGAGACTCGTGTTGATCGCGCCGGTTGGCCTCTGGAACGATGATTACCCGGTCGCAGACTTCTTTGCGATGATGCCCAACGAGCTGGTTCCCGCCCTGTTCCACGACCAGGAGCACCCAGGCGCCAAGATGATGACCGCGCCGCCGCCGTCCGATCCGGACGAGCTGCGCGCGGTAACGGTCGAGCGAGCCAAGATGCTGCAAACCGCCGCTCGCTTCATGTGGCCGATCCCGGACAAGCGTCTGTCCGAACGGATCCACCGCGTGACCTCGCCGACTCTGATCGTCTGGGGCGCTTCCGACGGTCTGGTGCCGCCGCAGTACGCCGATGATTTCAACCGCGCCATTCCGAACTCTGAGGTAGCGATGTTCTCCGCCTCAGGCCACATGCCGCAGGTTGAGGAACCCGAGGCGTTACTCGCCAAACTCGGCGAATTCCTCAGCGCCTGACGCCCGGAGCATGTCGGTCAGAGGCGGCCTTGATGCGCCGACCGCGGCGCATTACCGCGACGTGTTTCATCGCTTTGCGCGGGTGGAAGCGCCTGACCTGGCTTCGCCGATGTACGCAGAGTTGTGCTACGGCGTGTCGCTCGACCGTGAATTGCTGGAGTTGGCCGCGCAGAAACGTCGACGACAGCCGGCCCCGAACATGCTCTTCGCCGCCGTCCAGTACCTGCTGTTGAGCGGTGGCGATTACGCCGCGCATCCGCTGGCGGCGCACTATCCGATCGTCTCGGGCAACATGCGTCCGATGGAGCCAGCTTTCCCGTCGTTTCGGGAATTCTGTCTGGAACATCGAGCGGAGATTCTTGAACTCATTCAGACGCGCCGCACGCAGACGAACGTCGTGCGACGCTGCACCTGTCTGCTGCCGGCGTTCTCGATGGCCCAGACAGAATCCGGTCTGCCCCTGTCACTGATCGACGTCGGCGCCAGCGCCGGGCTGAATCTGAACGTGGATCACTACCGATATCGCTATCTACGCGGTGGCCGCGAAACGGCGACCTGGGGCCAGGCGGAAGCTCGGGTGACGCTGGAAGCGGAGCTACGCGGAGCTGGAGCCATGCCGTCGTTGGCCGATGATCTGACGGTCCGCTTCCGCGGCGGGATCGACCTCAATCCGATTGAGCTCGGCAATGAGGAGGAACTGCGGTGGCTGCGCGCGCTGATTTGGCCTGAACATGTTGAGCGGCATCAACGCCTACTCGACGCCGCGGCTGAACTCGCGAGTTCGCCCATCGATCTACGAGCTGGAGACGCGGTCGAACTGTTGCCAGAGATGATCGCTGATGCGCCCGCGGACACGGCGCTGACCGTGTACTCGACGGTCGCGCTCTATCAGTTCCCGACCGAAAGCAGACAGCAATTCTTCAAACTACTCGCGCGGACAAGCCAGGACCGACCGGTTTGGCTCGTGACGCTTGAGCTCCGACTCGAAGATATCGACGACAGACAGGACCCCACCCTCTCGATCACCCGATTCAACGGCGGAGTCGGTCAGCGCCAGCAATTGGCAAAGGCGTCACCACACGGCTGGTGGATCGAGTGGGCGGCCTGAGACGCGCCTGGCGTTGGCTTAGCCCTTGAGCGTTTCGATGATTTTGGCGAACTCGTTGGGGTCGCGCTCCATCACGTTGACGCTGTGTAGCAGCGCGCCAGCGGCCTCTTCCTGCTCGAGTCGCTCGACGCATTCTTCGGTCGTGCCGACGAATCCGAACTGGGTCAGCATGTCCTCGGGGATGGACTGCGCGGCGGCGCCGCCACCGCCCTCTTTCCAGGCCAGGCGAGCGGCGTTGGCTTCGTCCTCATAACCCTGGCGCGAGAGCTGGCGGTAATAGAACTCGCCCATGCGGGCGCAGTAAAACGCGAGCGTGCCCGCCTGACCGGCCCGGGCGCGGGCCTGCTCCTGCGGCGAATTGGCGACGGTCACGCCACCGGGCGCGCGGATGGTGAAGTCGGCCGGATCCTTGCCAGCCTCGCGGACCCAGTCATTGACCTGGTCGATCTCTTCCTTGAGTCGGGCCATGGGGATCATGATCGGCAGCCAGCCGTCGGAGATCTCGGCCGTCATCTTGACCGACCTGGGATTGAGCGTGGCCAGATAGATCGGTAGCTGCTTGCGATACGGCTCGAAGCGCAGGGTGAAGCCGCGCTGCAGTTTGAACAGCTCGCCGTCGTAATGCAGCGGTTCGTGCGAGAACAGAATCTTCATGATCTCAACGGTCTCGCGCATCCGCTTGAAAGCGGGCTGGAACGGCACGCCGTGGAAGTGCTCGATCACCTGTGGGCCGGAGTTGCCCAGTCCGACGATCACGCGACCCTCAGAGATCTCGTCGATGGTGGCGAAGTGTTGGGCGAGCGCGGCCGGCGTGCGTGAGTAGATGTTGACGATCCCGGTCGCGACCTGCACGTTGCTGGTGCGTTCGGCGAGCTGGACCAGCGTCGTGAAGGCGTCCTGCCCCCAGGCCTCAGCGACCCAGAGCGAGTCGATGCCGACCTCATCAGCGATCTGCGCCCGCTTGAGCGCGGTTTCGCGGTCCATCGATCCCTGCCAGTCAAATCCCATGCCAATGCGTCGGCTCATCGTCGAGTCTCTTTCCTCGCTGTCGGTGCTGTTCGCAGCCTAACGGGGGACTGACGTTTGAGCGTTGCTGAAGTATTCGCACTCCAACCAAAGCGGGCAGTTGTCGCACAGTGGCTCAGCGCCGCAAAGGTCCTTGCCGTGCAGATACAGCGGCGCGTCGATGGTCCATGAGCCATCGGGCGCAATCTCGTTGGCGATGCGATGCGCTTCAGTTTCACTCACGGAGTCGCCATGAAAGATCCGGCCCAATACTCTGCGGACCTGAAGATCGGCCTTGAGGTCTCCGCGCCCTTCAATCTGTCCCGTATCGGAGAGGGCGCCCACGATCATTCTCGAGAGTTCCTTCCCGGCCTTCACCTGCAAGAGGCGTTCTCGAGCATCGGCCGGTGTTTGTCCGAGCCAAATCTTGCGCGCATCACCGTCGTAGCGGTGAACAATCTCCTTGGCAGTCGTGTAGACCCGCTTGTGACCCTGTGCGTAACGATGCAGCCCGCAACGTTTCCGATAATCCTCCGTTTCCCAGAGTTCTTGCGGAACTGAGACGATCTCGTCCCACAGACTCTCCGGGTCGCCCAGCTGGCCCTCGGCATACTCTGCGGCGGCCTCCCACGCTCGTTCTGCGCTTTGCCGGTAGTCGATGACAGCTCCCAGCATGAACTTGTTCGCGGAACGCTTGTCTACTGGCTCGCCGGCAAAGTCATCCAGCCAAGGCCAACCATGTTCT
>RKRS01000040.1 GCA_007571275.1 Dehalococcoidia bacterium | reverse complement strand
GAGAAGTTGATCAGGCGGTAGTGCCCTTTACGCTCCGAGCGCCAGTGGATCGAGGCGTACTTGGTCAGGTTGAAGTGGCCCTTGAGGTGGACGTCGAGAACCGCATCCCACTCCGCTTCGGTCATGTTGAAGACCATGCGGTCGCGCAGGATGCCCGCCGTGTTAACGACGATATCGAGGTCGCCGAAGTTGTCCAGCGCGTCTTTGACGATGCCTTCAGCCGCGTTGTAGTCGGCCACCGACGAGTAGTTGGCGACGGCCTCTCCGCCGGCATCGCGGATTGCAGCCACTACTTCGTCGGCCGGAGCGGCGGCCGCGCCGCTACCATCGACCGCGCCACCGAGGTCGTTGACAACGACTTTGGCGCCTTCGGACGCAAACAGCTTGGCTGTTTCAGCCCCAATTCCGCGTCCTGCGCCGGTGACGATCGCCACGCGGCCATCAAGCATTCCCATGTCTGATTCCTCTCAGCCCGCCGCGTCATTCCCATAGACGTGCGGGAAAAATTTCACAGGTAGGCACAGGCTACCACCGCGCCCAAGTAGCTTCCGTCGCTCAGTTGCTGTCCCACTGTTCAAGAGTGCAAGAGTGATGGGGACGGCGCGGTCGGGGATGGTGGTTGGGTGGTCGCTAGTGACGTGGGCCGCGACGGTTCGGGTCGGGCAGAGAATCAGTCACGTTTCGTTCGACAGCCGTCTCGGCGATCACTGGTTCGTAGAGCGCCAGTTGCGGCGGCCCCTGCAGGACGCCGGCGAGCGTGCCCTGCGCATGTCCTTTGCGGAACGCCTCTGACTGTGTCCAGGCGTGAAACGCGGCGGCGTCTTCCCAGGCCGAGTAGGAGATGTAATCTCCGGGCTCCGCGCCTCGAAGTAGCATGAACTGCACGAAGCCAGGAACCTCCTGCAGATACGTTTCTCGCTCTTTCCAGATCTGCTCCCACTCGGCCTCGCGTTCGACGTTGACGCTGAAGCGGTTCATGGCCAGATACATGGTTTGCCTCGCATTCGGCTGTTGTCTCACTCCGTGACGCCGATCCATCCACCGATTCGACGCATAGACTGAGTGTAGATGAGGCGACAGCTCCTGCTATTGGCCAGTTTGATTTGCGCGATCGTCATCGCGGTATTGCTTCGTACTGCCGCCCCAGATTCGGAATCGACGATTGTGGCCGACCACGTCGAGCCCACCGCGCCGGTCGTCGCGGAGTTCACGCTCAAGGATTGCACGATCTCAACCGAGCGTGGACCACGGTTGACCGCGAACGACGCTGCGCAGCCACTTCCACCGTCGCCGGCGGAGGCTGGCCAAATCGCGGTCGCGCGCTCCGCCGATGAGCGCGGCGTCACCCTCTTACCAACACTTGATTTCGAGCCGTTACGAGCGATCACACACTCGTCCCGCATCACCATTCGGCCACCCCCGGCGGCAGACGTTGGTTGACAGTCTGTCCGTCAGATTTTGCAGGGAGCTTCCCTGTTGTGGACGGGTGATGTTGTGAAGGTATTGCTGTCTGTGTTGGTCTTGTCGGCGCTGGCCATTGGCCTGAGCGCCTGTTCCGAATCAGATTCCAGCGCTGTTGAGCAGCTGCAGGTCGATACGGCGAAAGCGCAAGAGGCTGGACAACGAGCGCAGATCCTCGCGGCGCTGGAGCCGCTGGATCCACTCCGCTACCACCATCTTGATCCGATCATCCGCGAGGAACAGCGGATTCCATCCGACGCGGTGATCTGGGCAACCAGGGCGCGTGAGGCGCTCGACTGGGTCGATTGGCCGCCCGAGCTTCAGGAACACGTTGAGCAGTACGGCGCATGGCTTGATTCGTTGTTGGTCGCCTTCCGTAACGATGACGCCCAGGCAGCGGCCGAGCCGTCAAGGCTTGTCCATGCGCTGGCGCATACGTTTGAGGCGACGCTCGAAGCGTGGTTGAGCAACGAATCACTACCGGCCGTGCCCGAGCTGGCGGGTCTGGAACCACCAGCGCACGACGAGCACGCAATGCACGACGACGCGCAGGACATGTAGGAAATGCAAGCCGAAGAGCGCACTATGCAAGAAGATGAGCACAGCGACCATAGCGATCATGGTGGACATGACGCTCAGGACGAGTAGATGGCGGTTATGGCTCGCGCTGGCGTTCGGGGCGCTGGCGAGCTGGGCGTTTGCGCCTGGCGCGTCAGCGCACGCCGCCTATGAGTCGTCTGTACCGGCATTCGCGGAAGTGCTGAGCGAGGCGCCAACTGAGATCAGTATCCGCTTCACCCAGGAACTGTTCCGTCACGACGGCGCGAATGACATGACCCTGAAGCAGATCAGCGGTGATCAGGTCTCGGAATGGGAGCTGTCAGTCGCGGAGATCTCCAACGACGACCGCCATGTGATGCGCGCCTCGGTCGGCTCGGCGCTACCGCCGGGCCGATACCTCGTGCGGTGGATCAATCTGTCTGCTGAGGATGGCGATACGGACTCGGGATTATTCCCGTTCTACGTGTCCAGGCAGCCGACTGCAGATGAGATTGTGCTGGATCGCGAACTCGCTGTGGAGCTGTTGGTCGCCTATCCCGGAGACGATGTGGCTGACGAGTCAGCGTCGCCAGCGGTGGCCATCTCAGCGACGCCGACAGTCCTGAGAAGCGATACGTCAGCGATGGTCAGTCTCGGAATCGGCCCGGTCGTGTGGCTCGTGGTCGGGGTGATCGCAGCGTTTGCTCTGGCAACCGTGCTCGCCGTACGTCTGCTCATACAGAGGCGACTCGAATGAGACCTCGATGCTTCGCGTTGCTCTGGCTGACACTTTCGAGCCTCATGCTCTCGTGTCTGTTGATTGCCTGCGGCGGCAGCGACGAGGCGGAGCGCCGCATTCCTGTTCCCGGTACGTTCGTGTATACCTCGGGCGTCGATCTCTGGATCCAAGACGCAGAAGGCGCACGATTGCTGATCGCAGCTGGACAGGACCAACAACTGCTCCAGCCGGCGATCTCGCCCGACGGCACGCAAGTGGCGTACGTCGTCTTTCAGCTGACGCAGGCTGAAGGCACGACGATTGGTACGGACCTGGCTATCGCGGATCTCGATAATCCGAAACAGGAGATCCTTGTCCAGCACACCCGACAGGCAGAGTTCATCTGGACGCCTCGCTGGACTCCAGATGGTCAATCGCTGGTTTTCACGCATGAACCAGGCGGGTTGTCGATTCGCATCGTTCGGCTCGATGTACAGCGTCGAGAAGTGGAGATTCTGCGTGAGGATGCACGAGACGCCGACATATCCCCCGACGGGTCGCAGTTGATCTTCGTCAACGCCCCGTACAGCGGCGATCCACATCTCGTCCTCCGCAATCTGATTGATGGCTCGGAAGTCGTGCTCGACCCACAGCGGGAATGGCAACCGCGACCGTTTCGCATTCCTCGCTTCACAGCCGATGGCGCGACAGTCGTGTTCTCCGCTGGTCAGTTCCTGCCACAGGTGTCAACGGAGGCGATCGGACTCAACGGTCCGGAGGATATCTGGAGCGTTGACCTGGCCAGCGGAGCACTCACGCAGCTCGCTGCGATTGGCGAAGATCAGCCCGACTTCACATTGTCCGATGACGGTCGCCATGTGCTGATCGTGGGCGCATTTGGCATCTATCTCCTGGCATTGCCGCCGACCGACCCGCCGTTCGCCATCGCGCCCGGCGAGTTTCACGGCAGCGCTGACTGGTTTGGGACGCTCAACGACGCGGACTGGGCAGAGCTGCGCGAGTCGATGTACCAGATCCCGGATACGACTCAATGAGCCGTCGGATCGCTGCGTCGCTGCTGGTGTTGGCAACGCTGATTGCGGCTGTCATCGCGTCCAATGCTGGCTGGGATTCTGCCTCGGCGCATGCGTTATTGGCCCGTGCTGATCCGCCAATCAACGCGGCGCTGCGCGAATCGCCAACGCGGATCACGCTGTTCATGACCGAGCAGCTACAGCGCAGTCACAGCTCGGTACAGGTACTGGATAGCAGTGGGCAGCGGCGCGACATCGGGGAGACTGAATTCTCCGACGAAGTGCCGACGCAGATGAACGTGCGTGTGTTGAAGCTCGACCCAGGCGTGTACACGGTCGTCTGGGAGACATTGTCCGAGGTTGATGGCCATACCTGGACCGGTTCATACGTCTTCTCCGTACTCAATCCCGACGGGTCGGCGCCCGCTGGCAGCGGTGTCGAGATCGATTTCAGCCGGCCAGGGCCACCGGTCGCTGCTGACGCCGTCGTCAAGGCGATCGGCCTTGTGGCGCTGGTCTTGTTCGTCGGCGCCGTATTCATCTCGGTGCTGCTGCGACCCTCGCCGATTGCCACGCTGCTACCGCTGATGGCAGCCAGCGTGGTCGTGGCGATCGTCGCCACCGGCTATGAATCGATTGCGGCGGCGTTGCGGTTGGGCGATATCGGATTTCTCGGCGACGTCTTGTTCGATACGCGCAACGGACTCTGGTTGCAACAGCGGTGGTACGCGCTGATCGTGGCTGCGATAGCGCTCAGCGTGTTCCTGATCCGCCCGGCACTGATCCGTGAACGGCAAATGTTGACGATTCTTGGTCTGGTCGGGATCGTCTGGTTGGCGTCATCATCTGCGATTTCTCACGGCGCGGCGATTGGTTCCGGCTGGATCTGGGGCACGCTGTTCGACGCGCTCCACCTGTCAGCGGCGGCGCTCTGGATCGGGGGACTTGTCAACCTGATCATCGCCATTCGCGCCAATCCCCAGAATCGGATTGCCGCAGTGCGACGGTTCTCGGTCGCTGCGGCGCTGTCGGCGCCTGTGCTTCTTGCGGCCGGGTTGCTCTCCGCGTTGATTCAGATTCCAAACTTCAATGGGCTCGTCGATACGGATTGGGGCGCTGCATTTCTCGTCAAGCTGGTGATCCTGATCGCATTGTTCGTTGCTGCAGCCGGAAATGCGTTTCTGCTCCGACCGCGAGACGAAGCAGCCGATGGTGCAGATCTGCAGCTGGTCAAGCGCTTTGGCCGCCTGATGCGTATCGAGGCCGCGTTGGGCTTGGCCGTGATTGGTGCGTCGGCCGTGTTGACGCAATTGCCGTCTCCGCTGAGCGCCCAGCCGGAGGTTGAGCAGAAAGACAACACCGTGGTCGAAACGGTGGCCCGAGGCGAGGTCATCGCCTCGCTGGAGATTTCACCGAACCTCGTGGGGTTCAACACGTGGACGGCGACGATCAGCGGTACTCAGGACAATCCGGTTGAGGCGTTACTGCTGCGCTTCCGTTACGCCGATCGCAGTGTCGGACCGGTCACAGTCGCGACCACGGAGATTGGCGAGGATCAGTTTCAGCTGGAGGGCGCCTACTTCGGGTTGCCAGGCTCCTGGACCGTGGAGATGGAGTTGCGTCGCGTCTCAGGGGATGACCTGGTCGCGGCCGTGCAGGTGGACGTGGAGTCTGGATTCCAGGCGTCGCCTTTTGCCGCTGACAGCGGCGGCGCGCTGAGTCTGCCGCTCTCGCAGATGGACTGGAATGGTATCGGCGCGCTGTGGGCCTTTGTGATTGGCGGACTGGCCTGGCTGAATCGACCGCGGATTCGCCGAACCTGGGGGCCGCGAGGCGGGGATGCCGCGCTCGTCTCGGGCTTGCTTGGCTTGATTGTGGCGCTGGTTCTGTTGACCGGGTTACATGTGGAACCGGGTCGAACGTTGGCCAATCCGGTTGAGTTGACGGCTGAATCGGTGAGCAATGGCGCAGCGTTGTTCGCAGCCAATTGCGCGTCCTGTCACGGCGACACCGGCGCTGGAGACGGTCCGCTGGCTGACTCGTTGCCGGCGCCGCCAGCCAACTTCACGGTGCACGTCCCGTTCCATCCCGATGGCGTGCTCTACGCCTGGATCAGCGACGGAATTCGCGGCACAGGCATGCCGGCCTGGTCACCGCAGCTGTCCGATCAGGAGCGCTGGGATTTGGTCAACTTTCTGAGAGCCAATTTTGATCTGGCGGCGGCTCAGTAAACTACTGGATGCTGATACGCTAGGCACAAGTGACTATCGCACTGCGTTCATAGTGCTCAAACGACAGGAACAGACCATGGTGACCGCGATTGAGAATCCAGGCCTCGACCTTGACTGGTTGAACATCGAAACCGACGACGAGTTCGACATCAAGATTGGCCGTAAGGGCGTCACCCTCCAAGCGATCAATCAGCGCATGGCTGGCGTCGATGATCTGGACCAGGCAGATGCCCGTTCCTTCGCTCCACGCGGCATCGAAGCCGACCCGCGTTCCAATGCCCACGCGCGTCAGTACCGCGACAAGGGCGATGTCTGGTCCGAGTCGGCGATGTTGCTCTACGAAGAGGCGCTGCAGCGCCAGTGGTCGTCCGCCCGTGACATCCCCTGGGACACGATTGGCGACCAGCCGGATGACATTGAGAAAGCGATGTGCACGCTGTGCACCTTCCTCACGCAGGTCGAGTTCATCGCGGGCGACGTGCCCGGCCGTTTCCTTGAGACGGTTCACCCTGACTTCTTCGAGTCGCAGCTGTTCCTCGGTACCCAGCTGATGGACGAAGCGCGTCACCTCGACGTGTTCCGCAAGCGCGTTCTGGTCAACGGCGGCGGGATGTCGCCAGCCGGACTGGGCGCGGTCGGTCTGCTGGCGCTGGACGACTTCACCGAGATGACGGCAATTCTGCATCTCTTCGCTGAGGGACTGGTCCAGTCGCTCTTCCGCATGGGCGAGCTGATTGGCCAGAACGAGGCCGAGAAGCGCATGTTCCGCCTCTCCGCTCAGGATGAGTCGCGCCACCTCGCCTTCGGTGTCACCCACACCAAGTACACCGTCGAGACGCAGCCCTGGCGCAAGGAAGAGCTGCACCACTACCTCGACATCAACGAGACCGTGCAGAACACGCAGGCCGGCTTGACGACGAACCCGATCACCGGCGAAGCGCTGGCCGTGCTCGCTGGCGGTGGGATCGAGCATCTTGACGAGGGCTACAACCTGGTCATGCTGATGCGCAAGAAGCAAATCAACGAGTACTATCACCGCTTGCAGGTGGTCGGACTCGGCGACCGACTTGACCGAATGTCGCCTGACATGCGTGAGCTGATCACGGTCTAGCAGAAACCCCGCGCCACAATTCCTGGCTCGCCTGCCGAGTCAGGAAGCGCCAGCGCGAAGAGCTTCGAGAGGGATGAAGCATCATGGCGTCATTCTCCCCTGCGCAGAAAATGCGGGCTCAAGTCCGTGGATGGTCTGCGGAATTGATCGAGCGCGCCGAGCGTTCGACCGCTTCAGGACGACAGATCGACAACATCCTCAACATTTCGATTGAGCCAGACCGGATCGCCAGGTGGCTCGACTTCATGGAGGAACAGCCCGATCATCCGTTCGCCCAGGCGCAGATGATCATGTTCGAAGACGGCGGTGAGACCGGTCTGAAGCCGACTCCCTCCGAAGATGGTATGCGTCTCAGCGACGTGGACATCGGCTCGTACGGGCATATTCCCGACGTCTGGAACTACCGCAACGATCTGCCACGTGGCACGCGCCCGGTGCCCGGGATGTACATGCCCGCGGGCTATGCGATCTACGATCGCGCCGAGGTCTGGGCCGAAGGCGTCTCTGACTTGTATGAGGACGCCATTCGCGACCGATGGGTCCCGGCCACAGACCTCGATTGGGCGAATCGCGAGGAACTCTCGCCTGAGGTCGAGCGCGCGACCGGACAGCTTTGCGCCGTCTATTCGACCTATGGCATCGCCGAGCAGAAGGTAATCTCCAAGTGGTTCGAGGAGATATCGTACGGATTCCACGAGGTAAAGCTGTTCCTGGCCACGCAGGTCTACGACGCTGGTCGCAAGGTCGAGGCGCTGCGCAAGCGCGCGCTGCATGGTTCCGGGGTGATCGGCAAGGCGCCGCTCTCGGACGTGTCCGAGTCTTGGTACAACGCGCTGACCTTTACCGACATGATCGTGGCGCTCGACGTCGTCTACAAGTCGTATGAGCTGACTGCCTTCGAATGCGCGACAGACTGGGCTCGCTCAGATTTCGACCGCGACCTGTTCGCTCGCCTGGCGGAGGACAGCAAGCGCCACCTCGAATACGGTCTCAAGCATCTGGAGTGGTACAACCGCTACTCCCAACACGCCGACATGGAGCTACCCATCTTCTTCATCAAGGCTGAGGGCGGGTTGTCCTCGGAGCTGGCGCAATCGCCGCTTGAGCGCGAGGCGCTCGCTGTGCTCTACGCAGATGGCGTTGAGCGACTCGACGCTGGTGTTGAGCAGCTGCGCAAGCTGCGCGAGAAGCAGTACCACGACTACCTGCATCGCCTGCATGAGCACGGCATCAACCGAATCGGCGAGGCCGCAACCATCCTTGGCATGGTGACCCAGGATCCGTTGCTCATGGCGCTCAATCCCGAAGCGCTGGCGGAAGGCGCGGCTGCCGGTACGACCGCGACCGACCGCGACTAATCGATCTCGCGCTGCATAACGCCTACGTATCATTAGGCAGTGGCTTCCCGCGAGATCGGACTGAACTATGTGACAGACGGGCCGTCCGACGGGCGGCCCGTACTGTTTGTGCACGGGATCCTCACTTGCCGGGCTCACTGGCTGCTCAACCTCCCGGCATTTCACGACGCCGGCTACCGCAGCATCACCATTGAGCTACTTGGCCACGGCTCTTCACCTGCTCCGGAGGATGAAGCCGAGTATCGCCCCGATCGATACATCGAGCGCTTCAGCGCCTTGCGAGAGCTGGTTGGGGCTGAACGCTGGTTCGTGGTCGGCCAGTCTCTCGGGGCTGCACTGACGTTGAACTATGCGATGTCGCGACCACAAGAAGTGATCGCCCACGTCGTGACCAACTCACACTCAGCCTTCGCAGAACCGATTCGTATCAGCAATCCGCAAGCCGCGCGCGAGCGGGCGCAGATGATGATCGACGGCGGAATCGATGCCGTGATGAGGCATCCACTCAATCCCCGACGGGCGCGAGCGTTCGACGCTGCGCATCGAGCCGAGTTCGATGACGCGATGTTGCTAAGCACGCCGCCTGGTATTGCCAGGACGATGCTCCACACATCGCCGTACACACCGCTCAGAGATCGGCTACCGAGCAACCCGGTCGATACGTTGTTGATCGCCGGAGACCGCGAAGAGGCATTTACGCCGGCTCGCAAGTGGGTCGAGCAGCACGCCGCCAACTTTCGAGTCGAGCGGGTTTCTGCCACACACGCCGTCAATATCAGCGCCGCTGACGACTTTAATCACATCGCTCTAGAGTTTTTGAACCAATACCAATACGTATAGCCAGGTCGTCGCGCTGAGGGGATGAAGCGTGGAGGAAGCGGTCGACTTTACTCCACTCCTACTGGTCAGCCTGCTGGCGGTCGTGGTGCCCTTTGTCGCGTGGCGGCTCACGGCCGGGCTGGTGCCGGCAGTGGTGGGCGAGGTGCTGGTCGGCATTCTGTTCGGTGAACCGCTGCTGGGGATCATCGATCGCCACAACGTCTGGTTGACCTTCCTGGCGCTGTTCGGCTTCGCTTATCTGATGTTCCTCTCCGGACTCGAAATCAACCTCAGCCTGCTTGGTCAATCGCCTGGTCGGCGCTGGTACGTTCCTCGCGTGGCGCTGCGTCACCCGCTCATCTCCGGCGCCGTGATGCTGGCCCTGGTCGTCTCATTCACGTACCTGGCGCTCGAGCTGATGGAGCGCGCCGGCCTGATTGACTCGGTCCAGATACCGATGTTGCTGTTCATCCTGATCGCGACCGCCGTCGGGGTCGTGGTACCGGTGTTGAAGGATCGTCCCGACCTGGCGCGTATGTCGCAATCATTGTTGGTTGGCAGCTTCTTGCTCGAGTTCGTTGCGATTGTCGGTGTTGGGATCGTTGCGGCGCTGGAGCGCGAAGGCATCGGCTGGCGGATGGCGCTCCTGCTCGCGATCCCGGCGGCGCTGGGACTATTGATTTGGCTGTCCAGAGTCGGCAGACGGCGTTTCCCAATCATCCCGCGGACACTGCACGAGCTAGCGCAAACATCGTCACAACTCAAAATCCGTGCGTCGCTGGCGCTCCTGGTGGTGTTCGTTGCGCTCTCTCAGGTGGTCGGTACGGAGTTGGTCCTGGGCGCGTTCGTGGCGGGGCTGGCGGTGACTGTGGTGTCACCGCGTCATGGGTCGGCGCTACGCGGCAAACTCGACGCGCTGGGCTATGGGTTCTTCGTACCTATCTTCTTTATCTACGCAGGCGCAACCCTGGATCTTGGGGCGGTCTTCGACTCGCTGGACTCGCTGATTCTCGTACCGATATTGCTGTTCGTGGCGTTTGTGACCAAAGTAGCGCCAGCCCTGCTTGGCCTGGCGCCGGCATGGGGCATTCGACAGGGACTGGCCGGGGGATCGCTGCTGAGCGCCAACCTCTCACTCGTGCTCGCGGCCGGGGCAATTGCCGCCGATCTCGGACTGATCGATGAAGACCTGCACGGCGCGCTGTTGCTCATGGCTCTGTTGACGACGGTGTTGGCGCCGCTGGCGTTCTCCACGCTCGCGGGTCGCGCGCCCGAGCAGGAAGATGGGCACACGCTGATCGTTGGCGGAGGCGCACTGGCGCTGACGCTGGCCGAGCGGTTGATGGCGGCAGGACGCCGAGTCGTTGCGCTGGATCGCGATCCAGACGCTGCCACGCGATGGCGATCGATCGGCGTGGACAGTGTTGCTGGCGATCCACTCGATCCGTTGGCGCTGGTCAAAGTACGACTGTTGCAGGCGGAAGTCGCAGTGATTATCGACGTTGATCAGCCCGAGCAAGTGATTGACTACGCCAGGTCGATGCGACGGATTCACCCTGCACTGCGCATCGTGACCTGGTCCACTGAGCCGGCATCGCAGTTCGAGCAACTGGACATCGAAGCGTACTCGCTGTCGGACGTTACCGCGCTGGCGCTCGAGGAGGCCGTCCTGCGGCCAGGGCTACACAATGCCCGCAGCCATCCTGAATCTGGTCTGGTCGAGGTCTCGATGCTGAACCGAGACCTCGATGGCATGACGCTGCGAGACATCGAGTTCGAGGGCGATGTTCGGGTGCTGATCGTCATGCGTCAGGATGACACCACCATCGCCACCGGCGACACCGAGATATTCCTGCATGATCGCCTGACACTGGCCGGAGAGCCAACTGCAGTCGCATTGATGAGCAGCCGCTTCCAACAGCGCAGCCGACATCGCTGGCTGATCGATGTGCGAACGACTCGTCGGTTCGATCGCGAACCCTAGGCTGAGGAGCGAATGGTGTGCTCAGAGCCGATTCCTGCGAGGTGACCCAGATAGATCGGCACAAGCGGCAGCACGCAAGGACTGATGAAGCTGACGAAGCCGCCAGCGAACGCAATCGCGGCGGAGCCGGCGTTGAGATCGAGCATCTCGGTTGAGGAACCGTCCGACCCGGCCAGGACGTCGACACCGAAGCTGCCCAGCGCCTCGTTGAGGACGACGACGCGGTCGAGGGCGATCAACATACCGACGAACACTAGCAGCACGCCCGAGATCACGCCGATCAGAGGCATCCAGCGGTTCAGTTTGCGCAGGAACTGTGTCGATGCGCCAAAGGTGGCGCCGACAATCAGGAAGGGTATTCCCAACCCGGCCGCATAGCAGATGAGCAACACGATGGCCTGGAGCAGTGAGGCGGAGTCCAGCGCGAGCACGAGAATGCCCGCCAGGATTGGTCCCACGCAGGGCGTCCAGCCGACCGAGAACGCCACGCCGACCACGACCGAGCGACCGTAGTCGGCAGCTGCGCGGACTCGAGACGACCCAGCGGCGGGCGCGGCCGACGAAGAACCGCCCGGTCCGCCAACCTGGAAGCTTCGGTAGAGCAGGGGAATGGTGATCACCTCGGCGAGGTGCAGGCCAAGGATCACCAGCAGCACCCCCGCAACCCGCTGGAACCAGATCAGTTCGTTCTGAAACGCCGAACCCAACGCGCCGAGCAGTGCGCCCAGAGCGACGAAGACCACGCTGAAGCCGAGTACGAACGACGCAGCATGGAGGAAGACGACGCGTCTCGCGGTGGACTGTCCAGCGCCGATGGTTCCGGTTGCGATCGACATAGGGCTAGCCTACTCCAAGTTTGATCTTGAGACAGCGTCTATTGAGCAACGCCCGCGTCTTCTTCCGCCGAGAGCAAGGTGGCCATTACCGATTTCATCCCGTGCCCGCGGTTCTTGGCCCGATTGAGCGTATCGGAAGCAGCAGAAGCAATTGGCGAGGGAATGCCGGTCTCGCGGGCGACCTGGACCGCGAGCGATACGTCTTTGGCCGCCCACTTGAGGAAGAAGGACGGGTCGTCGAAATTGCGCTCGAGCAAGACAGGCATGTTGCGCACATAGTGTTGCGCTGAGGCGACCGACATCACTTCGTAGGCGCGTTGCGGGTCGAGTCCGGCCGCTTCGGCGATCACGGTGCCCTCGATCAACACCTGCATCGACGTGATCCCGACCATGTTGTTGATGATCTTGGCCAGTGCGCCCATGCCCAGCTCGCCCATGTGGAAGACGTTGTTGCCGATGCACTCGAGGACCGGCTTGTACTTGTCGAAGGCGGCCTGGTCGCCGCCGACCATCACGGCGAGCGTGGCGTCAATCGCGCCCTGCACACCGTTGGATACAGGTGAATCGAGGAAGGTAACGCCCTGTTCGGCCGCGCGTTCGGCCAGCAGTTTGACCGTCGATGGAAGGTTGGTCGAGAGATCGAAGCAGACCAGTCCCGGTTCTGCGCCATCGAGGATGCCGTTGTCGCCGCGTAGCACTGCAGCGACCTCGGGCGGGCCAGGCAGTGAGGTGAGCACGACTTCGCTCTGCGCGGCGACCTCGGCCGGCGACCCCGCCCAGATCGCGCCCAGATCGATCAGGTTGGCCGCGTGTTCCTCGACCAGGTCGTGGACGACGACGCGGTGTCCGCCCTTGATCACGTTCGCGCACATGGGATTGCCGATATTGCCCACACCGATGAAGCCAACGTCTGACATGTCGCTCTCCTGGTTTGCTGCTCTCACATCCTTGAGGCGCAGGGTAACGCGGAGGCGGCGGTTATCCTGCCTCGGTGACTGAGCGAGACCCAGAGATAGCGCCGGGGCCGTTGGACGGCGTCAGCGTCGTCGAGCTATCGGAGACGTCGGCTGGCGCGTACTGCGGCCGCTTGCTGGCCGGGATGGGCGCCGCGGTCACGATGCTCGAGCCACATACCGGCTCTCCGATCAGGCGGAGCGGACCGTTTCGAGATGACACGCCGGACATCGAGGGTGGCGCAACGCACCTGCACCTGAATCGTCGCAAGGGATCACTCAGGCTCAGGCTCGAATCGAGAGCAGGCCAACGGCTGCTGGATCAGCTACTCGGGGATACTGACGTTCTGATCATCGATATTGATCGCCGACGATGGTCAGCAAACGGTATCGACCCGGACGGTTTCCGTTCACGACATGGCCAACTTCATGTCTGCACCATTTCCCCCTATGGGACTCAAGGCCCCAAGTCGCAATGGCTCGGCTCGGAGCTGACGCTGTATGCAGCTGGTGGCTACCTGCGAATCGGTGGCGAGCCAGATCGCGAGCCCATCAAGGCATGGGGAGAGCAGGGACATCTGCAGGCGGGATTGCACGCGGCGCTGGGTGTGCTTTCGGCGCTGTACGCCAACGCTGGCGGACAGCATGTTGACACGGCGATCTACGAAGCGCTGGCGTTTCTGCTCGGCGGCGGCTACCAACACGCCTGGTTCTCTGACTCCGAGCCACTTCGCAACGGCGCGCGACTGGTTGGCTTCGGGCCAGGCCACCTGTATCCGTCGACGATTCGACCCTGCATGGATGGTTGGATCCACGCGCATTGCAATAATCGCTATCCCGAGGCGATGGCAGTGTTGTTCGAACAGCCACGCCTGGCAGAAGCGGGTTTGTTGTCCACGCTGATGGGTCACGCCGACGAGGTGGATGAGCTGATGGCCCCCATGCTGATGCGTACGCCGCGACGAGAGGTCGTGAAACGGGCGCAGGAGCTACGTATCCCCTTCACGGAGGTGTTAGCGCCGTCGGAGGTCGTCGCCGATGCCGACGGTCATCACGAGTCGCGGGGCTTTTGGCAATCGACGCCGCATCCACGCGACGGCGAGTACCAGGCGCCAGGGCCGGCTGTGCGATTCGGCCGTACGAGATGGATTGATGGTTCCGCGCCAGGGTTGGGTCAGGACAATGGTCGATTGGGGACGCCCGCCGAGCGAGTGCGATGGAGGCGAGCTGGTGTCGCCTGAGTCTCAGCTGATCCCTTACCCAGACTCGCCACGTAGACCGCTCACAGGCATTCGTGTGCTCGACCTGACCACGGCGGTAGCCGGTCCAGTAGCCGCGCTATTGCTGGGCGCGCTCGGCGCGGAAGTGTTGAGGATCGAGACGCCGTGGGCCAGACCGCGTCAGCCGGCCTCGGCCCTGCCCCATCGAGGCGAAGTCCCAGACGAACCCTGGAATCGAGAGGCGCGGCTCAATGAGCTGGCCAATAGCAAGCGCTCAGTTGCGCTCAATCTGACGCACGAAGAAGGCCGTGCCGTCTTCCTCGATCTGGTCGAGCATGCTGATGTCGTGTTGGAGAACTACTCACCGCGAGTGATGGGCAACTTCGGACTCGAGTGGGATGTCCTGAGCGAACGCAATCCACAGATCATCTACGTCGCGATGCCCGCCTTCGGTAAGTCTGGTCCATGGCGTGATCGCATCTCCTACGGACCCGGCATCGACGCGATGAGTGGACTCTCGTGGCTGACGGGATACACCGATGGATCGCCGCTGAAACCAGGCAACTTCTACTGCGATCAGAACGCCGGCTTGCACGCTGCGGTCGCGACCGTAGCGGCGCTGATCTCACGTTGCCAAGTCGCTGGTCAGACTGTCGAGTTGGCGATGCTCGAAGGCGAGCTACAGCTGATCGGCGAGGCGATGGTGGGGCAGCAGCTTTCGGGTCGTGAGCCGACACGGATTGGCAATGAGCATTCCTCCGCCGCGCCACACGGCGTCTATCCAACACAGCCGGCGCTGGGCGACGCGGATTCCTGGATCGCCATTGCCTGCCGCAACGACGACGAGTGGCAGGCGCTGCTCACGGTCTGGCAAGACGAATCGGTGAGATCTGATCGACGGTTTGCGACCGGGTTGCGTCGCTGGCGACATCGCGCAATTCTCGACCAACGCTTGCGCGATTGGACGCAAAAGTTCAATCCATTCGCTCTGTCTGAGCGTCTACAGGAGGCTGGCGCCCCTGCGTCGCCGGTCATGGGCGCACGGACGCTATTGCGCGACGAGCAGGTGTTGGCGCGGCAGTCAGTCGGCGGGCTGCAGCATCCGCAGGTGGGGCTGTCGCCAGCGCCGCAGGCGGCGTTCCGATTGTCCGAGACGCCAGCGCCGCCCAAGAACGCCTCGCCGCTCTTCGCCGCCGATACCGTCCCGGTGCTACGCGAGATGCTGGGCTACTCAGAAGAGCGGATCGCTCATTTGCTGGAGTCGGGAGCGGCCAGCGACCGTCTCAGGGAGCGTTAGCAGTTGTTGTCTGCCGATCCTGGGGCGGCGCGGTCTGTTTCGCGATCCCGACTGATCCGGATGCCTTCATCCAGGCGCTGACCGACCTTGTAGATCAATAGGGGACGACTGGCGGCTGCGATAACGTGAGTCGTTGAGAGGAGGCGTTGATGCCGATTCGGAAGCCATGGACGCAACCGAGCGCAGAGTCGATTCGCGCCATCCCTGCTGTGGTCGGCGTGTATGAGATCGCCGATGCGGATGGCGTGTTGCTCTACATCGGACAGGCCGGTGGACGCGAGCCGTTCGGTCTGCGCACCCGGATTGCGTTGCACTTCGGCGGCGATGATCCGAATCCGGTGCTACGCGAGCGGGCGGCGCAGTTCCGCTGGGAGGCGAACCAGCAGTACACGACCAAGCGGCTGGAGATGCTGATGCAGTATCAGCGCGACGAAGGAGTCGAATGGCCTCCGGCTCACCCGGCCGGCGACTGGCGCGACACGCCGCAGCTGGGTCGTCTGCGCCGCTCGCAGCAGATCGGAACGGCTCCCCGAAATGGCGGGAGCGCATGATCCAATTCCTCGCCCTTTCTCAGAGAGGGGGAAGTTGCACGATCCGATCCATCCGCTTCCCACAAACGGGGGAAGCGCGTGATCTAATCCCTCCGCTTCCCCCTCTGGGGGAAGCTGCCGAAGGCTGAAGGGGGCTCAGAGCATGAGCGTGATTGCGGGGAAGCCCCCTTCAGTCGCTCCGCGACAACTTCCCCCAGAGGAGGAAGCGGGCCACGTTTCGATCCCCTCGCCACCCAATCGGGGAAGCGGTTAGCTTTTTCTTGAGAGGAGCGTGCTGTGGACGTTTTGATGACAGAAGAACAGCGCATGATCACGCAGGCGGTGAAGCGGTTCGTGCGCGAGGAAGTGCAGCCGTTGGAGCGCGATCTTGATCCCGACGCCGTTGAGTTGCCGCCGGGCGAGCTGGATCGGCTCAAGGGCATTGTCCAGCAGATGGGCTTGTATCACATCGACGTGCCCGAGGACTATGGCGGTCCAGGTCTGGAACTGACCACGCGCGGGCTGGTCGCGGAGGAGATGTCGCAGCATCGGGCCGGGCTCTATCTACCTTGCTACGGCGCATTCGGGTCGGCTGGGTTGGCGCAGCTCTACGTCGCCTCGGACGATCAGAAAGAGCGCTATCTCTACCCCATGCTGCGCGGAGAGAAGCGAGCATTCTTCGGCCTGACCGAACCGTCGGGTGGCTCTGACCCGGCGCGCGCCATTCAAACTCGCGCCGTCAAGGATGGCGACGACTGGATTTTGAATGGATCGAAGCTGTTCAGCTCAGGCGCCGATCGGGCCGACTTCGGACTGGTGTTTGCGCGGACTGATCCGGACAAAGGGCGGCGCGGCATTTCGGCGTTTCTGGTCGATACCGATTCACCCGGCTTTGAAGTCCGACGCGTCGTGCATACGTTGCGCTCCGCCAACTACGGCACCGAGCTGTCGTTCGATGATGTTCGTGTGCCGGCGGCCAACCTGGTCGGCGAAGAGGGCGGCGGCTTCTCGCTGGCCAACGCCAATCTGACGCGACAGCGAATTCCCTATTCGGCGACCTGCATCGGGATCGCGGTCGCTGCGCAAGAAATGGCGATTTCCTACTCGCAGCAACGTGAAACGTTCGGCGCGGCGCTCGCCTCACGACAGGCGATCCAGTGGATGATCGTCGATAACGAGATCGACATCCGCACCGGTCGGATGATGTATCTCGCCGCAGC
>RKRS01000079.1 GCA_007571275.1 Dehalococcoidia bacterium | reverse complement strand
ACACCGGTGAAGTTGACCCCGTAGAGCATCGTGTAGAAGTTGCCCTCGCCGACGATGATGTCGTTGATCTGGGCGTAGTATTCGCGCCGCTCTTCGACGTCGAAGGTCGCGCGGGCGTCTGAAACGAGTTGGTCCAGATCCGGGTGGATTGGGCCCTTGGCCCCGTTTCCGTCGGCCGGGTTGTATCGACCATCCTCGGTGTAGGCGAGCGAGGCGATCCAGTCGGGTTCCGGGTAACGCGACCAGCCGGTCACGGTCATGTGATATTCCGCGTTGTCGAAGAAGGCGGGAATAAACTGGACCAGCTCCAGCGGCTCGAAGACAACGTCGATGCCGAGCACTTCCTTGATCTGCTGGACGTAGATCTGGCAGGCGTCGATCTTAACCTGGTTGACGTAGGTGGTCAGCTTGAGTCCGCCGTCAGCGTTGATCGCCTCGACGTCGACGCCCGACATCGCCAGCAGTTCCTTGGCCCGCTCGCGGCGGTCGGCGATGTTCGGGTAGGCGACCTGCGGGTTGCCAGGCACCTCGGAGTAAGCCAGCGTCCCGTTCGGCCACTGACCGCCCAGCGCCTGGATCATCAGGTTATTGTGGACGGCTTGGTTGACCGCCTCGGGGTGCACGGCGTGCATGATTGCGAGACGCAGGTTCATGTTCTCCAACGGCGGCTTCTTCGCGTTGAAGACCAAAATCTCCGAGACGAAGGCGCCTTCCATCTTCACGATGCGCCAGTCCGCGTCATCCTCAACCTGCGGGATGAACTGCGGCTCGGGCACAAACATGGTGTCGAGGTCGCCGGCCAAGCCGCTCGCAATCAGGGTCGAGTTCTCGGTGATGATGTCGTAGCGCATTTCATCGAAGAACGGCACCTGGGCGCCCGAGGCCGAGCCTGGCTCGGGGCCGCGCATCCAGTGGTTGGGATTGCGCTTGCCCAACACGTGCGACTGGTCAACCCATTCAACGAAGCTGTATGGGCCGGTGCCGACCGGGTTGAGGCCATACTGATCGCCAAGTTCGTCGGCGGTGGGGACGTGGACCATCGCGCCGGCGCGGTCACCGAGCAGGTGCATGACAGCGGCGGACGGCTCAGAGAGGAGATAGGTGGCCGTACGCTCATCCGGCGTCTCGACCGTATGTACCACCTCGAAGTTCGGCTTTGGCGTAGAGTCTGTCGTTACCCGTTCGAGGTTCAGCCGAACATCCTCAGAGGTAAACGGGTCGCCGTTGTGGAAACTCACGCCATCACGCAGCGAGAAGATGATCGTCGTGTTGTCCGGGAATTCCCAACTCTCCGCTAGCGAGATGTCGCCGCGCTGATTGTTCTCCGTATCGTGCATCACGAGGTAGTCATGGAATGGCTGAAAGAAGTAAGCGTCAGTGCCGGAACTGCCCATATGCGGGTCGAGCGAGGTGGTGTTGAGGTGGACGCCCGCGCGCCAGATCGGCGCGATGGCGGGACCGCTCGCTGCTTGAGCCTGGGCGACCGTCGCCTGCTGCTGCTGTTGTTGCTGATCCTGGGCCGGCGCGACCTGTTGCTCTTGCTGCTGAGCCTGTTGATCGGCGGCCGCGGTCTGCTGCTCCTGCGGCTGCGCTTGTTGGACCTGAGCTGCGGTCTGCTGGGCGTCGTCATCGTCATCACCACAACCGACCAGCGCCAGACCTGCCGCGCCGACACCGGCGCGGGCCGAGGCGCGCAACAGCGACCGCCGCGACATCTTGTTGCGACGCATGCGCTGCCAATAATTGCGAGTACTCATCTAGTTGTCCTTTCTGTCGGGCGCTTGCCAGCCGAATGACGGAACGGCCAACCATCGCTCTGCGCGCACCGGCATATTGAAGTGCAGGCTAACACGCTGTATCAACGTTCAGGAATGGGCGCCGTTGACCGGGCGTCGAGCTACTCCGTCGGCTGGGAAAATTGCACTGGATCGTCCAGGAAGCTGACCTCGGTGGCGAGCTCGACTCGGCCAGCGCTGGTCTCGAACACGGCCGCGGTCACCTGGCCGGCGATCTCGCCGTCGGCGCCGATCACCGTGAGGGTCGTCGAAAAGCTGTCAATGGCATCGAATACGACGCTCTCGGCCAGCAACTCCGTTGTAGCGCCCTTCAGAATGGCAACGATCTGGTCGAAGTGCGCATCACCCGGAGCAAGCGGCCCGCTCTCGATCCCGAGTTCGTAAACGGGTGGCGCGTCGCCTTCGATCGTCCTGCTGAGCCAGGACAGATCGAGCAGCGATCGCAGTGGCGCGAGGTTGAGTCGATCGGGCGTTGCGAGAAACTGATCAACCGTCATGCCGGCGAAGCCAAGCACGGCGGGATTGGACAGCGTCCAGCCCGGCTGTCCAGCCACATCCGCATCGCTCGTCCAGAGGCCATCCCGGTTCCAGAGCAGGCGGACCGGGCTCGCGTCGTCGATGCTGACCGTGGTCTCAAATGCGCCCTGGCTGCGCGAGCCGCGGACGAACGTCGACGCGCGACGCGCCTCGCCGTCGATGACCGCCTGACTGACGAGTTGGATATGCATCTCGTCAGCGCCCTCAACCCACCCGGCCACGAGGTCAAGCAACTGCTCGGCTGTCGGTAGCGCCTGCGCAACGACGGGGACGGCGTTTTCGCTACTACTGCTGTTACTGACAGCAGCGACGTTATCCGATTCCGGCAGAATTCCGAGCAGCGAGCCATCGACCAGTGGCTCAGGTTTGGGGAACTGGATCGGCTCGTTCCAGCTGATCAGATGGGTTGTCGTCGAGATGCGCAAGGCCGGCGGCGCGTCATCGTCTGCGCCCGAGCTCGTGTCTGTCAGACCACCCATCAGGCCGACGTCATCGCGTAGCGTCGCTTCCGTCTCGACCAATACCGGCGCGCCGCTCGCCTGGCTGATTGCCAGACGCATACTCAGCGTTTCGATACCGCTGTCAATCAGCTCGATGCCCTGCTCTTCCAGCAGCTGCGCAGTCGCCTCATTGAGCGCGTCCACATCGATGTCGCACTCGATGAACCAGACCGCTTGATCCAGATGCTGTCCCTGAGCAGCCGAACCGCCAACGGCGTCGACACAGCCAAAGGCCTGTCCCAATTCCCCGGGATCAGCCAACGTACTGGGGTTCGCGCCGAGCAACGAGCCGAGGCCACCGAGCACTGCATCGACCTGATCGCTCATGTCTACCCAGCCATTGAGCTGGGGCATGGAGAGATAGGCCGCGTCCTCGGACATGAGGAGCCTCATCTCCAGAGCCTGCTCGGGGTCAGCCTGATCCTCGCCGCTCTCCACTCCAGCCAGGCCCAGGAGCGAACTGGCGTCGATGGAGGTCAGCAGCATGAACGGCTCCAGTTGCGCGCTGCTGGCGGCAGTGATTTGCATGGCGAGACCGCCCAGCTCCATATCGAGTTCATGGAGGACCTCGAAGGAGGTAACGCTGGCCATCCACGCCTCGTAGGCGGCCAACGCTTCGACGTACAGCGGAACCTCGGGCTGCGCCTCAGGGCTCGGCTCTGGTTCAGGCTGTGGCTCAGCAGGCTGCTGAGCAGTCTCCGAACCGCCTTCGTCCGACGCGGGCGCAGCCGCGCTCGCGCTCGCAGACTGCTCAGGCTGCGCAAGCTGTTGCTGTTCGTCATCGCCACCGCAAGCGACCAGCAACGTTCCGAGCGCAGTGACAGCGGCGATCAGAAACAGAAATAATGCGCGCATAGAGGCCTCCCGTACGGGATTCACTGTATCGCGCGACCAGGTTGAGAGCGGGCGTCGGATCGGTCAGACAAGACCCGACGGCACTAAGCAGTAGACAGAGCGAGCGCCCGGATTTCTCCGAACTCTTTGTCCAGCTTGCGCCACGAATCGCCGCCGTCCTCGCTCAGATAGACGTAGCCGTAGAGCGTCGCGGCGACGATCACGTCCGGAGCGTCGGCGTGGCTGGCCAGCCAGTAGATCACGGAGTTCGGCGCGGCCGGCAGATCACATGGCGCCCAGGTCGCGCCACCGTCAGTCGTGCGCTGGATCGCGCCGGTCGTACCCGGAATACCATCGCCCGAGGCGACGAAGATCGTGTTCGGATCGTCGTGCTTGACCAACATCGCGCGGCAGTAGCTGCGCTGTGTTCGCTCCGTCAACGGCGCGAACTCGTGCTGCAGCCAGGACTCGCCCTCGTCGTCCGAGCGGGCAATCCCAAACGGACTGGTGGCGAACGTCGTCGCGCCAGCAGGCGTTGAGGCGCGACCCATGCAGTGAATGTCGGCCTGGAACGTCTCGGGGCCAAGCGGATTGCCGCGTACCCAGGAATCACCGCCGTCGATCGACTTGTGCACCCCGTCAACCTCGACCCCGGCGTAGACGCGCTGAGAGTTGAGCGGATCGATCACCACGACCGTCGTCCGCGGCGTGCCGATCGGACATTCTTCGACGATCTGGACTGGCAACTCATCCCACGAGTGGCCGCCGTCGCGGGAACGTCGCAGCCCGGGCCGTCCGCCGGCGAAAATCGTATTCGCGTCCGTCGGATCAACCGCCAACGACCAGGTCTGACGATCAGGTTCATAGCTGTCGACCAGCTCCCAGCTGGAACCGTTGTTGCTCGAGGCCAGCAATCCCTCGTCGGAGCCCGCCATCAGGCGGTTGGGATCATCGGGGAAGACGATCAGCGAGCGAACCGACAGCTCGCCCACCGCGCGACCCTTCTGCCAGACGCCTCCGCCATCGGGCGAGCGCCAGAGTCCCTGTCCAATTGTGCCAACGTGAATCGTGATCTGGTCCGACATACTGTGCCTCTTCCTGCATACAACGCGCTCAGGGTACGCCTTTCCGCAGCAGCCGTTCCGAAACAGCCCTTCGTAGTGGCCAAGAGCCGTCGCTCAGTCGCCCGCCGACGGCTCCACCTCGGGGAAATCAACCGCCCGGTCATATCCGACCAGCTCAGTCTGCCAGCGAATGTCCGAGGCGGCGCCGTCGTCGGCCAGCGTGATCGCGAGATCCACCATCAGCAGAGCGCCGCTCTCGCGGTGGATCACCGCCTGCAGCGCGAGCAGGTAGCGAACCTCCGCTGCGTCGATCAG
>RKRS01000222.1 GCA_007571275.1 Dehalococcoidia bacterium | reverse complement strand
TGGCCGGGCGGCAACTTCGGCACGGCCTGGGAGAACGAGCACCGCACGCTCAAGGCGATCTCCTACCTGCGCGAGTCGGAGGAGTCGAACGCCTACGGCCGGCCGATTGAGCACGTGATGGCCGTGGTCGACCTGATCAACAACCGTGTGCTTGACGTGGTCGACGAGCCCGGTCCGCCGGCGCCCGAGACAGCGCTCGACTATCGCTACAACGACATCCCGCCACGTGAAGGCCTCCAGCCGCTCGACATCGTCCAGTCTGAGGGCGTCTCATTCACGCTCGACGGGCACCTGCTGTCCTGGCAGAAATGGCAGATGCGCGTTTCGCTGCACCCACGCGAGGGTCTGGTGCTGCACCAGATCGCCTACAACGACGATGGCGCCCTGCGGCCGATCTGCTACCGCGCATCGATGTCCGAGATGGTTGTGCCCTATGGAGACCCGTCACCAACTCAGTACTTCAAGAACGCGTTCGACTCGGGTGAGGTCGGCGGGCTGGGCCGGCTGAGCAACTCCCTCGAACTGGGTTGCGACTGCCTCGGCGAGATCGTCTACATGGACGGCGTCGTGACCAATGAGTACGGCGGCTCACGCACGATCAACAACGCGATCTGCATCCACGAGGAAGACTTCGGGATCAACTGGAAACACACCAGGGTGGAGGGTGACGTTCCGGTCTCGGAGGTACGCCGCACCCGGCGACTGGTCGTCTCGGCAATCGCCACAGTCGGTAACTACGACTACGGCTTCTACTGGTACTTCTATCCGGACGGCTCATGGGAGCAGGAGATCAAGGCAACAGGCATCGTGCAGACGATCGCCGCCGATCCGGACGACCCGCAGATCACGCGGCACATGATTGCGCCGAGCCTGGCCGCGCCGATTCATCAGCACTTCTTCTGCTTCCGCCTCGACATGGAAGTCGACGGCGGGACCAACACCGTCTATGAAGTCGACACGGTACCGCTGCCAGCTGGTCCTGACAACCCGTACCACAACGCCTTCACGGCTGTCGCGAAGCCGCTTGGTCGGGAGTCGGACGGCGAGCGCGTCGCCAACTCGGCCTCGGCGAGACACTGGCGCATCGCCAACACCAACGCGCAGAATCAGGTCGGCCATCCGCCGTCCTATGTGCTCGTGCCCGGCGAAACCGTCTCGATGATGGCCGGCCCGGAGTCGGCGGTTGCACAACGAGCACAGTTCACGCAGAAACAGCTTTGGGTGACCCCGTACGACGAATCGCAGATGTATCCGGCAGGCGACTACCCGAATCAGAGCGGCCCCGGCGAGGGCATCCCGTCCTGGGTGTCGGCCAACCGCGACATCGCCGATCAGGACGTGGTGCTCTGGTACACGGTCGGAATGAACCACATCGTAGTACCCGAGGACTGGCCAGTCGCGCCGGTGCATCGCAGTGGCTTCAAGCTGCGGCCGTCCGGCTTCTTCGCGCACAACCCGGCGCTTGACCTGCCCGCCCCCGACCACTGCGCGCACGACATGGATCATGGCGACCATCACGACGGTCATGACAACCATGCGACGCACGCCGAACACGGCGATCACGCTGGCCACAATTGAGCTGCAATCAGAAGGAGATGATGCACACTGACCGCCCGAATGCCGAGTGATCAGGCATAGTGAGAGCAGTGGCCGACGGCGGGATGTCGGGCCACCCTGATTGTGAGGGAAGTGGATGGTCAGTGCGCGCGCGATGAACAGTCTGGAGCCATTTGAAGAGCTGGAGTCGCGCGTGCGCTCGTACGTTCGCGCCTGGCCAGCCGTCTGGTCACGGGCGTACGGCGCAGCGCTCTGGGATGCAGACGGCCGCGAGTATCTGGACTTCTTCAGCGGCGCCGGTGGCCTCAACTACGGCCACAACCCCAACGCGATGATGCAAGCGCTGATTCGCTATCTCCAGGCTCAGGGGATTGTCCACTCACTCGACATGGCCACAACGGCCAAACGTGACTTCCTGCGTCGATTCGACGAGGTGATTCTCCGACCACGAGGCATGTCCTACAAGCTGATGTTCCCGGGGCCGACTGGCACGAACGCAGTCGAAGCGGCGCTCAAACTGGCGCGCAAAGTGACGGGACGGCAAAATGTCGTCTCGTTCAGCAATGCGTTCCACGGCATGACCTTGGGCGCGCTGGCGCTGAGCGGCAACGTCGTCAAGCGCGAATCGGCCGGCATCCCGCTTGAACATCAGATCACTGCGCCATTTGATGGCGAGCTCGGGTCGGACGTAGATACGGTCTCGGTGCTCGATGCAATGCTCACCGACGACAGCGCCTCGGTCGCCGCAGTGATCGTTGAGACCGTGCAGGGCGAGGGCGGTCTGCACACTGCCGACTTCGGTTGGCTGCAGCGACTGTCGGAATGCTGCAAGCGGCACGACGTCCTGCTGATCATCGACGACATCCAGGCAGGTTGCGGTCGGACGGGAACCTTCTTCTCCTTTGAGCCAGCCGAGATTCAGCCCGATTTGATCTGCCTGTCCAAATCAATCTCGGGTAGCGGTCTGCCGATGGCTCTGACGTTGATTCGTCCCGACCTGGACATCTGGGCGCCGGGCGAACACAACGGCACGTTTCGCGGTAACAACGCCGCGTTCGTCACGGCGACCGAAGCTCTGTCCTGGTGGGTTGACAACTCGCTGTCTTGCGAAGTCCAACGCAAAGCGGGGATTGTCCACGCCGAGCTGGAATCCATTGCAGTAGAGCACGAAGCGCTGCGCGCTACGGTCCGCGGTCGAGGACTGCTGCAAGGGCTTCACACGCCGATTGACGGTCTGGCGTCGCGGATTGCGCGCCAGGCCTTTGAGCGTGGCCTGCTGATTGAAACGTCCGGAGGCGCAGCCTCGGACGTGGTCAAGCTGATGCCGCCGCTGATCATTGAGGATGCGGACCTCAAGCGTGGGCTGTCAATCCTCCGGGCCAGCATCGAAGCCACTGCGCCCTAGGCGCCAGGCGGTTCCAGCGCCAGGCTGCCTTCGCTATTGGCCTCGATGTCCTCCCACTCGATGTAGAGCGGAAAGTACTCCATCTCCAACCACTTGTGAATGTGGTCGTTGTAGTGCGGGCTGTCCGGTCGACCGGAGTTGCCAGGCGGCAAGACGATTCGCGCGCCGTTGAGTGCGGAGAGATCGAAGATCTGTCGATAGCTGACGCCATGGTCGGCAGGCTTGTTGATCAAGCCGGTGGCGTTGTTCGGCGTGTTGCCGTCTCCCCCTTTGGGAAAGTCGCCGACGTTGAATCGCGCCGCGCGTTCGGGATCGCGACCGAGATTATGACGCCAGGTAACGGGATGGGCGTCACCGTACTTCCACTGACTGCGGTCGTCGCCATGACGTTCGGTCAGCACGGATGCAGTGGTCTCCAGCGCCTCGCTAATCATCTCATCCCAGGACTTGCCCTCGGGCAGTGTCAGTGGGTTGTCATGCCTGAGCTGCTCATGCAGAATGCGCATCTCCTCGTAGGAGCTTTGCGCGATGCGCGCCGGCGCATTGAAGTACGGGCGAACGGTCAACGCGATCAGCTGCTCGCAGAACTCGTAGTAGACCAGAGCAGCGGACGAATCGACGGCCATATGGCCATCCCACTCGGCGAGGAGTGATTGCAATGCCAGCGCGTCGGCGCCATCGACGCTCGCCTGACTGACGCGCTCCGCGATGTAGCGCGCGTGCAGGCTGGTCTGGTCAGACTGAATCTCTGGCATGTCATCCGGAGACCAGTCGTTTCGCCCCTGCAGCAGTTCGCGTAGACGGTCCGCTCGGTAGGGCGTCTGACTGAAACTCAGGTAGTACGGATAGTCATCCGTCGTGGTGCGATTGTTGGCCGTAATAATCACGCCGTGATCGGGGTTCAGATCCTGTGGAAGTTCATCCGCGGGGACATCGCCATCCCACTCGTGCGCGCCGTCCCAGCCATTGACGGGAATCAGCTTGGCCTCGCGCTTGGGAACACGGCCGGTGTACTGGTAGCCAATGTCGCCATGCTGGTCGGCGAAGCAGAAGTTGCCGGAGATGGAATCATAGCGACGGAACCCTTGGCGAGCGTCGTGGATGTTGTCGGCGGTGAAGACCGTCAACATGCCGTCAAAGTCGTGACATGGTTCCGCGAGGCCAAACCGAGCAGCCAGCACTTCATCGTCGGACTCTGGATCGCCATGCACGATCGGGCCATGCCGCGTTGACCACACGGTCTGTGTGATCGCTTCCTCACCGCGGATCTCGATCACTTCATCGCGTCGCTGTAGCGCCTCTTCGCTGTCCAACCAGCTGGCGGACGGATCCGAGCCGTTGCGAGCGATGCGCTCGTGATAAACGTCCCAGCGATCTCCCTGAGCATGCGTCATCGTCCAGGCGATCTGGGTGTTGTGTCCGTAGTAGACCGGCCCCGGATAGCCGGGACTGCACGGGCCAGCGACCGTGAACTCGGGGCACTGCATATGCATCACGTACCACTGCGGAGGCACACTGAAGGCGAGGTGCGGATCACCGACCACAAGCGGTTTGCCGCTGGCGGTGTGCGCGCCATCGATCACCCAACAGTTGGAACCGTCCAAGCCTCCGCGGCGCGTGCCCGGTTCGGATTCAAGATCCGCCAGGGCGTCGGCGAACGCATGCGCGCCATTGGACCAGGATGCGCCCGCCGGCGCGATCAGCGCGGAATCGGCCGGGACATCGGGGACGAGCGCTTCGAGCGCAGCAAGCCCGAGTCGAGCAGCGATTTCGCCGTTCCCGATCTTGGTTGCCCAATGCACGTTGGCCGAGACCATCTTCAGAATCGCCAGCGAGTCGACGGGCGACCACGGCTGCATCTCGTGGTCAAGCAGCGCGAACTCGACTGGCGCTGGACCGGCGGCGATGGCGGCGTTGACGCCGTCGGCGTAAGCCTGCAGGATCATCCGCGCATCGTCGGATTGTTCCTCCCACTCGCGAGCCGCATCGCGGCCGAAACCAAGCGTGCGATTCAGCTTGTCAATCCGCAGTAAGCCCTTGTTCAGCAACGATGCTGCACGGCCGTGCGCCATATGCCGATACAGCTCCAGCTGCCAGCCTCGATCCTGCCCCAGGCAAAACCCCTGAGCAAAGAATGCGTCGCGCACTGACTGGGCTTCAGCGTGCGGCACGCCCCAGCGGTCACGCACGATGCGAACGGGCGCCTCCAGTCCATCGACCTCGAGTTCGCCATCAATCTGGGGAAGTGACGCTGGCTCCGCCATCGGTGCGCTCCGTTCTCTCGAATTTGCTCACCTCATGCTAATGCTGAACCCCGTCCAGGCTCGCCCCACCGACATGCAGTGATTCGGTGATTGAGTCTCTATGTCAGGGAAGGGCGAACGGCAGCGGTAGCATATTTCCGCGATCAGCAACCATGAGGTCAGCTGCGCGGCAGTTCTGGGGACAACTCATGCGATACATCATCTACGGCGCGGGTGGGATCGGCGGCGGAATCGGCGCATTGCTGGCGCGCAGTGGACGGGAGGTCGTGCTGATCGCGCGTGGCGAACATCTGACGGCGATGCAGGAACATGGCCTGCTTGTACGACAGCCAGGCCGAAAGGAGCGAGTCGACGTGACGGCGGTCGGCCATCCTCAGGAGATTACGTTCGGGGATGGCGATGTCGTGATTCTGACGATGAAAGGTCAGGACACTACGGCGGCGCTGGACGACCTGGAACAGGCCGCGGGGTTGGACGTTCCAGTCGTCTGTGGCCAGAACGGAGTGGGGAACGAACGCACGGCGGCGCGACGTTTTCTGAACGTCTATGGGATGTTGGTCGTGATGCCGGCAACATTCCTCGTACCCGGCGAGATTGCGCTGTTTGGCGCGCCCAAGCCGGGCCTGCTCGACAGCGGACGATTCCCGCACGGCATCGATGCAACCATCACACAGCTCTGCGCCGACCTCTCGGCGGCCGGCTTCAACGCTGCGCCAGATGAGGATGTGATGCGCCTGAAGTACGGCAAACTGCTCGACAATCTGGGCAACGCGGTGGGCGCGCTCTGCGGCGAGCAGGCCTTGCGGGCGAGCGGTGAGGATGTACGCGCGTTCATGCGGCGGATGCGTGACGAGGCAATCGCCTGTTATGACGCGGCGGGGATCGCATACGCCCCACGCCACGAAGTCGGCAAGCGGCGCGCAGCGACGTTCACATCTGGCGACATTCCCGGAGTCGAGCGCGGAGGCAGTTCCACCTGGCAGTCGTTCCGTCGCGGCGTACCCAGCATTGAGACCGACTGGCTCAACGGAGAAATTGCGTTGCTCGGCATGGAACATGGTGTCTCGACGCCGGCGAATCGCGCCTTGCAAATCATGGCCAAGCGCGCTCACCGCGCTGGCCTGAGCGAGGGCGCGGTACCGATTGAGGAGATCATCGCGCTGGAGCAGGAACTCAGCGCGGGTTAGCCGCCGCCTAGCTCGCGAGTCCCTCGACCACGCGCGCGTTCGGTAGCCGCGCGAGATCATCAGCCTTCACACCTACCTTGAGCGATCGACTGCCGCCGCCCAGCCACATGATTTCCTCGCCGACGATTCGCGCGTCGATCAGGATCGAGATCTCGGGCGGCAGATCGAACGGGGTGACGCCACCCGAGATCATGCCCGTGACCGCCTCCGTCTCCTCGAACGAGGCGAATGAGCATTTGCGCACGCCCATCTCTTTGCGCACGGTGCGGTTGACATCGAGCCGAGTGTTGGCCAGGATCAGACAGGCCGCGTAGCTCTTCGGCTCCTTCTTCGAGGCGACCAGAATCGTATTCACCGATGCCTCGGGCGCAATCCCGAAGACCTCGCAGAACACGGCAGTGTCGGCCTGGTCGGGGCGGCAAGCAATGGTTTCGTAGGGGATCTCGGCCTGGGCGAGGAATCGTCGAACCCGAGATTCAATGGCGCCAGCGTCGGTCACATGTGTCTCCCGTGCAAACTGGTTGGCAGACCGCTATATTACGCACACTCGAATATCTGAGTCGCGGTCAAGTCGGTGTCCGCGCTCGGCGTCAGGTTGCGAGGAGCGAACAATGGCAGAGCGAAACTACTGGAAGCGGATGCAGCGCAAGCGGCTGAGCCGACGGTCATTGATGAGCGCGTCGGCGCGAGCCGGTGTCGGCGCGGCGGGTATCGCGTTGGTCGGATGTGGCGATGATGATGACGGGCAGCAGACCGCAGCGCAGGCTCAACCACAGCAGGCGCAGCCCCAAGCGCAGCAGGCGCAAGCTCAGGCACAGGCTCAGCAGACCGCCACGCAGCAGGCGGCCACGCAGCAGGAGTCGATGGAGGAGCAGTCAGTCGCCCTCTTGCCGGGTCAGCTGACCGCCGAAGAAGAGGCGATGAGCATGACTCCGGAGGAGGAGTGGCGGCTGCGCTTCCACTGGTCCAAACTACAGAACCTCCCCGGCCAGGCGGATGGCCCAAAGTACGGTGGTACCTGGACGCTGGCCCACCTGCCTGCCGCCAACTGGAACGTGCTCGGCCCCAACGCGAACACAATGGCTGCGTTCGCGCCAATGTTCTACAGCCAGCTGGTCGTCTTCCCGATGGATGACTGGGCGAACGCGCACTACTACCTCAACGAGGGTGACCTGGCCTCGGCTTGGGAGGTCCCCGACCCGACGACCGTCGTCTTTCAGATTCAGGACGGAGTCAAGTGGCAGGATAAGCCGCCGGTTAACGGTCGCGACCTAACCGCCGAGGATGTGAAGATCGCCTACGACGCGTTGCGCGACGGATCCTTCCTAGGCCACAGCATGGAGGAAGATCCTGTACCAGTGCAGGCGTCATCCTACACAGCGGTCAACGACATCGAGCATGACAACGCGTCCAACACGGTTCGCTTCAACCTGATCGAACCTGCCGCGTACCTGTTCAATAACATGATGAACCCGTTCCACGTTGTGGCGGCGCCTGAGTTCATCACTGACGATTACACGGTGCTGGATGACTGGCGGAACACCGTTGGCACTGGCCCCTACGTCTTGGACTTCGTTGAGCAGGGCAAGGAGTGGAAGGCGTCGAAGCACCCCAACTACTTCAAGAAGGATCCGCGTACCGGGATGCAGCTGCCCTTCATGGATGCACTGCACGGCCCCGACTTCATCGCCCAGCGTGAGTCGGAATGGGCCGCTTGGGAAACCGGCGAAATTGACCGCATGACGATGAACGACATCTTCGACTACGAGCGCGCGCTCGAGACACAGACGGATACCGTTTTCCAGGTCACCGCACCGCCGCCGGCTTGGCAACCCTACGTTACCTTCAAGGACCTCAACGAAGCGCCGTTCAACGATGTTCGCGTTCGGAAGGCGCTCTCCTTGGGAATGAACCGCGAAGAGCAGAAGGAAGGCATCTACAACGGCCTCGCGGCAGCCGGAGCGGGTCACAACTGGACGTTCTTCAGGGACGACAACTCGCCATGGGGTTTCCGAGAGTGGCCATGGACGACCGAGGAGCTAGCGGACGGCGGCGTCTTTGACGCCGAAGAGGGAAGGCGGTTGCTCGACGCGGCTGGCTTCAATGACGACAACCCACTTGAGTTCTCGATCGCGATGTACACCGTCCCCGGGCCGTACCTCAACCTCTTCCTCTTGGTCGTTGACCAGTGGAGAACCAACCTCGGCGTCATCGCAAACCACCAGCAAGTCGACCTTGAGACGTGGATCGCTCGCCTCGTGACGCGCGACTTTGAGCAGGCACTGTTCACTTGGCTGGTCGGGGCGGAAATGGACGCCGATGGCCTCACGTATGGTAAGATGCACAGCGAAAGCCCGGGCAACTTCTACGGGATCAACGACCCGGACATCGACGAGTGGACCCAGGCGCAGCGCCTTGAACTCGATGTGGACAAGCGCTCAGACTTGTTCGAGTTGATCCGCCAGAAAGAGCTCGAGAACATGTGGCGCATCTTTGCGGTCAACCCCTACCGGATCGCCGCACGACGAGGCTACCTATTCAACGAAATCGACACGTACAATGCCTGGAACCCCGGCTGGGGCGCCACGAATACAGAGCGCATCTGGAAGAATCTGTGATCACCACTTTTCGTTGACACGCACGGAACCAGACCAGAATCTCAAGAGAAGGAGAACCCCTCATGTTGCGCCGTCCCCTCATCGCATTCTTCACAATCGCAGCCTTGGCTGTTGTGATTGCGATACTATCGTTGCAGAGCTCTGCAGCAGCAACAACCGAAACAGTAACGACAACCAAGAGTGCTTTATCTACTCCTCCAGCTGCAGGATCCATCGCCATGCAGTGTGGTGTAACAGACGAGATCATCGGTGTTTCAGCCACCGAGTATCAGGCGGCAACGGCATTGACATACGACGGTGGCCCTACGTTCGATGGCCCTATGTTCAATTGCATTCCGATCTACATCATCATCTGCATCTACCCATGCAACCCTGGTGGATGTTGGGTAGAATGTACCGCCTACTGGTATTGCTTGTAGCAAGCAGGCCATTGAACGTGGGCCTGTCTCAGTGTGATCCCTCATACGACGGCGCCCGCGCCTAGGGCAGACCCTCAGGCGCGGATGTCTTCGCAGAGCGTCATTCATAGGACCGTGCTTCATGAGTCAGTACCTCCTTCGTAGGCTAGTTGGCGTAGTCGTTGTCGTCTTCATCCTGTCGTTCATCGCCTTCATGCTGGTGAACGCCTTCCCAGGGAGTACGGCCGAACGGCTGTTGGCCGAGAGTCCTCAGGGTGCCGGCGGCATCTCTCAAGAGGTCATCGATCGATTCAATCGAGAGCTTGGTCTTGACCGACCGGTGATCGAGCGATATGGCGACTGGCTCTGGGGCGCCCTGCAGGGCGACTTGGGACGCTCATTCGCGACGTCCGAAAGCGTGTTGAACGACATCAAGGTTCGTTTGCCACGAAGCATCGAACTGGTGATCATAGCCAGTCTGATCGCCTTCCTGATTGCCATTCCAGTGGGGGTGCTCTCGGCTGTTCGACAGGACTCGGTCTCTGACTACGCCGGACGCTTGTTCACAATCCTCGGTTTGGCGGTCCCCAACTTTTTCCTCGGCATCCTTGTCGTCTCCTTTGTCGCTGATTGGCTCAACATTTCTTTGGCCACTCTCGAATCCCCATACATCTGGGACGATCCGGTGACCAACCTGGAGAGCATGATCGCGCCGGCGCTCGTGCTATCAGCGTCTCTGATGGCGACGCTGATGCGGATGCAACGCTCGCAAGTTCTGGAGATCATCCACGAGGATTATGTCCGCACGGCAAGGGCCAAGGGGCTGAACGAACGCGCGATCATAATCCGTCATGTGTTGCGCAACTCGTTCATTCCGGTGCTGACCATCTTCGGTAACCAGTTTGCCTTCCTGATCAGTGGCGCAGTGATCGTGGAGTACATCTTCCGCATTAACGGCATAGGCGCCTTGCTGGTCACTTCCATTCGCCGCGCGGATTTCAACGAAGTCGTAGGTATCACGGTCGTCATCGGTCTCGGCGTCGTCATCATCAACTTGCTGGTCGATCTGAGCTACGCCTGGATCGATCCGCGGATTCGATACAGCTAGGGAGTGCGCCTCGTGTCAACGACCACCAACATCCTGGCTGAAGTCGAACCTCCTGTCCACAGAGGACCCGGCCGTTGGCGTCAGCTGGGTCGCATGGCCAAGCAGCGCCCGTTGGGCGCGTTGGGCGCGATCATCATCTTCGTTCTGCTCGTTGCAGCCATCTTCGGGCAGGACATCAGTATTGGCGGCGAGACGATCGTGCCAGGCTTCGCTCCCTATGCCGCCCAAGAAACGAATGTCGTCAACAAGCTCGCCGGCCCGTCCTGGAGTCACATTGCGGGGACAGATTCGCTGGGGCGAGATATCTTCACGCGAATCATCTACGGCGCGCGCACGGCGATGATCATTGGTCTGGCGGCGACCGGCCTCGGCATCGCGATTGGCACCCTGATTGGTACCGTTTCGGCCTACGTGGGCGGTGTGTGGGACTTGGGCGTGCAGCGATTGTCAGATGCGATGCAAGCGCTGCCGCCGCTGGTGTTGATGATGGTGTTGGTGACCATGATGTCTCCCGGCATTGGCACAGTGGTGTTCGTGATCGTCATCTTCCTCGTGCCTGGTACCCAGCGGGTGATCCGCGGTACCGTGTTGTCGCTGAAGGAGTTCACCTATATCGAAGCGGCGCGGACGATTGGCGCTTCCTCGCCACGGATTGTGATTCGCCACATCATGCCCAACATCGTCGCGCCGATCATGGTGCTGGCGACGGTCACGATCGGTGGAACCATCCTGGCGGAGGCGGCGCTCTCGTTCCTCGCGCTCGGCGCCAACTCGGCAGAGAATCCGACCTGGGGGTTCATCCTCTTTGAGGCGACGCAGCGTGGTCAGCTCACCCGCTGGCCGTGGCTGGCGCTGACTCCGGGCATCGCGATCACGTTGATCGTGCTGGCCTTCAACCTGTTCGGCGACGCCAACCGCGACATCCTCGACCCACGACTGCGGGGGACTGGGGCTGGCGCCTGATCTTGGGAACCTTTTCCCTCCGACCGTCGTCTGATCTAGCGGAGGGTCAGTGAGGTCAGACGGTAGAAACTGTCACCCCGCCCGCCCACCGATGTCCGCTTGGGAGACATCGGATGTCTCTCCGACTGGCCACCCTCCAGTTGCCTCTGTCGCCCCCGTCGGTTCGCCGGCGGGGGCGCTTCGCATCCTGAGCGGGTTACGCGCCGATCTTGTTGAGCAACCGGTTGGTGTCGACGACGTGCCGCGTGAGTCCGAGCTTCTCAGGCGCGAGGCCCATGGCCAGGCCAAGCAGCTGCGGGACATGGAGGATTGGCAGATTGAGGTTGCGGTCGATGACCTTGGCCGCATCAGGCTGCTGCGCGTCGAGGTTGAGATGGCAGAGCGGGCAAGGCGTGACCAGGGCGTCTGCGCCCTTTGACTGCGCTTCATCCAGGTGGCTGCCGGCCATCGTCAGCGAGTTCTTCTTGTTCATCGTCAGGATGGGGAAGCCGCAGCACTTGGTCATTCCGTCGTAGGTGACGGTCGTCGCGCCGAGAATTTCGATTAGTTGCTCAAGGCTGTTACGGCGCGTCGGGTGCGCGTCGAAATCGAGCGTGCGCTCGGGGCGGATAATGTAACAGCCGTAAAACGGTCCCAGATTCAGCTCCTCGAGCGGACGTTTGATCAATGAGTTGATTTTGTCGATGCCGACATCCTCAAGCAGAATCCAGAGCAGATGGCGCGGATCGGCCGAGCCGCGGTACTCGATACCCTCAGGAGCGAGATGGTGGTTGATGCGGATTCGATAATCAACATCTCGTAACTTCTCAGCCGCCAGCCGATGGACGCCGACGCAGGTTGAGCAGATATCCATCAGCGGCAGGTCCATCTGTTCGGACATGGCCATCGTGCGGGCGTTGAGCACGTCCTGTAAGTAGGGCTCGCCATCGGAGATGATGCCGGCGCCGGTGCAGGCGGCGGCCTCCAGCTCGACCAGATCCATGCCCAGATGTTCGGCGACGGCCAGCGTGGACGTGTACAGCTCGGGAGCTGCTCCGCGCGCCACACAACCGGGCCAGAATGCGTACTTGCTCATGATCGTCCGCTCTCTCGCTCGTGAGCCGTTGCTCCGGTCAATAATGAGTTAGTGGCCGCCAATGGCTGTTTGGAACTCAGCGCCAAAGGCATCGGCGTCGACATCGTGGTGATGCTTCTCGGCCTCGACCTCATCGAAGATACGCTGGATCTGCTCGCGCCCCTCGGCGTTCGCTCCATGTCGCTGGGCGATAGCGAACAGCTTGCGAGACTTCAGGAGCCTGATCGCACCGGGCGTGTAGTCCATCATCTCCTTGTGCGCAGAGATGTTGCCCGTGAGCAGGCGTCCGATGCCGACCGACTGCACGGGGAGCATCATCTCGTCCAGGCGGCCGCGCTTGCGCACACCGCTGGTGAATCCCTTGTGGTGTCGGACGCCGTGATTATTCGTATGACCAGCCTCGATCGCCAGTGTTCGCAGCTCCATGATTGCGTCCATAGGCAGAACGTCCTTGGGACACGCCTGAACGCACATGTAGCAGCGGGTGCAATCCCAGATACCGCCTTCGGTCTCGGAGAGGTACTGGAGCCGCTCCTCGCGCTTGGAGTCGCGGCTATCCATGACGAATCGGTACGCCTTGGCCAAAGCCGCCGGGCCGAGGAAGTTCTCATCAACCGCCGCCACCGTGCAGTCGGAGTAGCAGGCGCCACAGTGGATGCAGGTTGAGGCATGCGACCAGTGGTCGAACTCCTCAACCTTCTGGCGGTACTCCTTCTCCGGCGGCTCCTGATCTTCGTATGGCTCAAGCCAGGTCTCGGCACGTTCGAACTGATGCAGGAACTTGCCCACATCAACGACGAGGTCCTTGATTACCTTCTGATTGCCCATCGGGCCAACGCGGACGGGATCGCCACGCTCGGCGGCGGCGTCAACCTGCGTCTGACAGGTCAGCATCGACTGACCGTTGACCTTCATGGCGCAGGAGCCGCAGATCGCGTGACGACAGGACATGCGGAATGAGAGTGTGCCGTCCTGCTCCCACTTGATCGCGTTGAGGGAGTCGAGCACCGTCTGGCCGGGCTGAACGTCGACGTTGAACGACTCCTCATAGGACTCATCCGTATCCGGGTCGTAGCGCTGGATAATGAACTCTTGCTGGGCCATGGTTCGCGCCTGTTCGTTGCTGTTCGCTCTCGGTCCGAGTGATTCCCTCTGTGTCTAGTAGGTTCGCTCCTGCAGCGGGAAGGGCTCACGGAACTTGGGCTCCATGTTGACGGCACAGTACTCGAGCCGCGGACCATCTTCACCGCCCTGCGGTCGATAGGCCAGTGTGTGCCGGAACCAATTGTCGTCATCCCGCGTCGGGAAGTCTCGGCGAGCATGACCGCCACGCGACTCCTGTCGTGCCAACGCGCCGGTTACGATCACTTCCGAGTACTCCAACATGTGCCCCAGCTCGATCGCATCGAGCAAATCAGTGTTGAAGGTTGAACCGTGGTCGTCGATCGAGATGTTCCGGAACCGCTCCTGGTAGTCCTTGACTTCAGACAGCGCCTCGCGCAGCTCTGCGTCATCACGGAAGACGCCACACTTATCCATCATCGTGTCGCGGAGCTCAGCGCGGATCTTACCGACCTTTTCCGGGCCTTTGGCGCGCATGAACTTGTCGACTTCGCCGACGGCATTAGCCATGTCGCCTTCATCGATGTTGGTCGGTTCGAGGTCATGCACGACATCGAGGATGCCGCGTCCGGCGCGTCGGCCGAAGACAACAGCCTCGAGCAGCGAGTTGGTACCAAGCCGATTGGCTCCGTGCACCGATACACATGACGCCTCGCCAGCAGCAAAGAAGCCGGTGACTTGCGGGGCGCCGTCAAGGTCCTTGACCCGCACCTGCCCGTTGATGTCGCAGGGAATACCACCCATGGAGTAATGCGCGGTCGGCTGGATCGGAACCGGCGCCTGGAGTGGGTCAATGCCTGCGAAGTCCCGGGCAAGATGCAACACGGACGGCAGGGCATAGCGAATGCGCTCTTCGCCGATCGGGCGAAGGTCCATGAAGACTGAATCTCGGAGCGAGGTGACACCGCGACCCGCCTCAATCTCTGACTGTTCGGCGCGGGCGACGATGTCGCGCGGCGCGAGCTCCATGCGACCGGGCGCGTAATTCTCCATGAAGCGGAAGCCATCGGAGTTGACGATGTGCGCGCCTTCGCCGCGCGCCGCCTCAGAGAGGAGAATGCCCGAACCCTGTAGGCCCGTTGGGTGGAACTGGACGAATTCCATGTCCTCCAGCGGAATTCCGGCGCGATAGGCCATGACGACGCCATCGCCGGTTGAGGCGAATGCATTGGTGGTGACGCGGAACGCGCGGCCGTAGCCGCCGGTGCCGAACATGACGGCCTTGGAGGAGATCGCTTCGATCTGACCCGACAGGATGTCGTATGCAACGAGCCCCTGACACACGTTGTCCTTGACGACCAGGTCGAGCGCGTACCACTCGGAATACACCTTGACGCCACGCCGTAGCAACTGTTCGAACAGGACCGTGAGGACAGCGTGACCAGTGCGGTCAGCGGCATAGCAAGCTCGAGGGGCGGTGTGTCCGCCAAAGCGTCGCTGGGCGACACGTCCTTCGTCGTCGCGGGAGAAGGCGCAACCCATGTGCTCAAGCTCGAAGATGTTCTCGGGGCCCTCACGGGTCAAGACTTCGGCAGCGTCCTGGTCGACGAGGTAGTCACCGCCTTTGACGGTGTCGAACATATGCAGACCCCAGGAGTCCTCCGCCGAGTTACCCAACGAGGCGGCGATCCCGCCCTGCGCCGCTCCAGAGTGCGAGCGCAATGGATGCACCTTGGAGAGGATCGCTACGTCAAGTGTTGGGTCGCTTGAGACCTCCAGGGCGGCGCGCATGCCTGCCAGTCCTGAGCCAACTATGAGTACGTCATGCTGCAACATCGTGCTATCCCCCGCTTCGGATGCAACTCTCAGTTTCGCACCAATCGGCATTGGGTGGTAGTCACCGCGTAGCCTTACTCTTGGCCACGGTAATGTCGGACAATCTTGCGCCCCAGCGGACCCACAGCCTCAAGCGCCAGGTACTGAATCAGGATGACTGACTTGGCATCGATGATCTCTCCCGCCTCGATCAGATCAATCGCCTCCCCAAGTGGTTTCCACTCGACGATCAACTCCTCGTCCTCATCCGCCTCCAGCGGTGACTCCGTGCAGTCTCGAGCGATGAACCCGTGCAGGAATTCGTCGGCAAAGCCAGGCGCCACATAGAAGCCGCGAGTGAAGTCGAGCCGTCCAGGATCCAATCCAACTTCTTCACGCAGTTCACGGCGAGCAGTGTCGACCGGTGACTCACCAGGATCCACACGACCCGCGGGGAGTTCGAGCAGCGGCTGTCCGACCGGGTGTCGCCACTGGCGGACGAAGGCGATATTGCCATCGTCCCGCAGCGCAAGGATGACCACAGCGTCCGGATGCTCAACAACTTCACGGCGAGCGCGTCGCCCATTCGCCATCTGCACATCGTCTACTCGGACATGGATGCGTGATCCGTCGAAGACTCGCTTCGACTCGAGCACCGTTTCGGTGAGCTCGTCGAGCGATCCACTCGACTGGCTCATGCGTTGAGCCTGTCGCGCAGATCAATCGTCACGGCGATTTCGTCACAGGCGTTGTACTTGGGGCAACGGAAACACTCGTTCCAGACCTTGCGTGGAAAGGCGGAGACGCCTGAGATGCGAAATCCGAGACGCTCGAAGAACGCTGGCGTCGTGGTCAGCGCGAACACCGTCTTCAGTCCCATCTCGACCGCTTCACGCAAGCAGGCATCGACGACGATGCGTCCGAGACCGCGACCCTGTGTTCCGGGATCGACGACCAGCGATTTGATCTCGGCCAGGTCTCTCCACTCCACATGCAGGGCGCCTGCTGCGAGGAGCCGACTCCCATTCGGGTCACGCACCACGACAAAGTCGCGGATGGTCTCATAGATCTCGCCCTCGGTGCGGGGCAAGACGTCGCCCGTCGTTTCAAACCAGTACTGGATCAACCGGTGAATCTCGGGAGCGTCGCCCACGACCGCTTTCTCAGCCTGAAGCGGCGCGGCAGCCGTCGCCGGGCGACTCTCGCTCAGTTCCTGGAGCGCATGTACTTCTGAAGCGCGTTCGCGAACGGTCGCAATCGAGGTGGAGCCGATGGTTTCAGATGTCATGATGCAACTGCCGTGTGGAGGAGATCGACAGCGCTGGCCCGGTTCGCGTCTGACTGGCCACCGAGCATCTCGGCGAGCTCAACGACACGTTCCTGTTCCGAGAGCATCCGTACATCGACGCTCGTTCGTCCAGCCAAAGCTGACTTACTGACTGCAATGTGTTCACGCGCATGTGCTGCCACCTGAGGCAAATGAGTGATGCAGATCACTTGTCGACGCGCTCCAAGCCGAGCCAGTCGCTCGCCGATCATACCGCCGCTTCGGCCACCGAGTCCGACATCAACCTCATCGAAGACCATCAGCGGCACCACATCACTTTCACCCAACACTGCCTTGATTGCCAGTGTCAAGCGCGCCGTTTCGCCTCCGGACGCCACGCGTTGTAGCGGGCGAGGCGGAGCTTCGGGATTGAACGCAACCAGTAGCTCGATTCGGTCGATCCCGTTCTGGTCAAATCCGAACTGATCGCCGTCAATCTGCAACTGACGACCTTCAGGACCGGGAGGGATCGATTCAAACTGGACTGTTATGCGAGCATTGGGCAATCGCAAATGCTCGCACTCCTGCAACACCGACTCTGTCAATTGTCGGGCAGCCATTCGTCTGCATCGGCTGAGCTGGCCGGCGGCATCGGCCAGATCCTTGGCAAGCTGATCCGCCTCTGCGATGAGCGCGTCACTGTCGACTGACTCTTGTTCAAGCTGATCGGCCTCAGCCTGCGCCTGCTCTCCGTACGCGATGACATCAGCAAGCGTGTCTCCCCAGCGACGTTTCATGTCGTCAATGAGAGCCATTCTCGACTCAACCAATGCCAACCGCTCGGGATCGAGTTCCACCTGATCGGCATAGACGCGTAATGATCTGAGGGC
>RKRS01000138.1 GCA_007571275.1 Dehalococcoidia bacterium | reverse complement strand
CCGGACCTGCGGCTGCGGCTCGTCGTTCGCAGTCTAAGTCTCTCTTCCCCAACTGAAGAAATACCGAAGGGCCTGGAACTCTCCATGCCATGCCCCGCTTCGCGCATCTCATTTTCGACCTGGATGGAACCCTGGTTGATACCAAAGCCGACCTGGCTGCGGCAACCAACCACATGTTGAGGGAGATGGGCCTTCCGCTTCTGTCCGTCGCCCAAGTCGAAAGCTTTATCGGGCTTGGCGCGCGTGTACTGATCGAACGGGCGCTAGGCCAAGAGCGGGCTCATCTGGTGGTGGACGGCTTCGCGCTCTTCATGGACTATTACGACGCCCATCTGCTCGATCAGCGCATCGAGCTCGGCGTTCGCGCCATCGCTCCAGTGCTGATCGCCGTCCGAGCGTAGCGTCCGACGCCAGTCGTCGGTTGGGTCGGCCTGTTGCGGAACCGCGCCCCAGCCGAGGAAGCAGAAGCGCTCGCCATCGCGAAGCTGATCGATCGCTTCGGCGAACGGTCGGTACTCCAGAGCGACTTCCAGTCCGCTGGCGTCGGCGATCATACTGTGCACTGCCTCTCCCGATCCGGCGAAGAATCCCTCAAACAGATCGGCGACGACCAGCGGAATCGGAGCGACATCGGTACCGCCAGCGGCCGATATCAACGCCGTGACTTCGGCAAGGTCCGTTTCGCGGTCGTTGCGATAGCCGGGAAAGGCCGCGAGTCGTTGCTCGCTCAGACTCCAGCCCTCGAGATACCAGGGCAGCGGACCGACGGCATGGCCGTGCCCGCCGTAGAGCCGTTCCACCAGAGCCGGTCGGTCGATGGCGATGCTGATGGCGCGGGCAATGCGAGGATCGGCGAGTGCGCTGTCAGGATCGAGCGCGAGTGGCACGAGCAGTTCGACCGAGGCGTTGAGCGGTTGCTCGAAGGTCGGATGTTGTGGCTTCAGTTCACTGAGCGTTTCGACGGTCTCGTTGGTCAGCGGGAAGTCCGCCCGGTCGACCGCTGCGGCGTCATAGAGGCCGACGATGCTGTTGGGGTCGCCCGAGGTGAAGATCACGCCGTCGACGTATGCCGAGTCCTGACGCCACCAGTTGGTTGAGCGGGCGAGCGTGAGCTCGAAGCCGTTGTATGCGCGCGGGGTGTAGGGTCCGCTGCCGCTGTTTTGCATCACATCCGCGGTGCTGTCCCGCCAGTCGTCGCCATACAGCTCAGCGGCTTCAGGGCTCGTGATCCAGGCAAATGGCGCGGCGTGGACGGAGGCGAGATAAGCGGCGTCGGGCTCGGCAGTGGTCAGCGTGAGCGATGCATCCGAAGTCGCCTCGACGGACGCGGTGCGTTGATAGGCGCGACGGCGGAAGAAGTGAGCGTCAGGCGCGCCGCTGGCGTCAAGCGCTTCCTGCTGACGTGTGATGTTCCAGCGGATATCTTCCGCAGTCACGGCTCGGCCGTTGGTTGGCTCGAGATCCCAGAAGACAGCTGCAGGTTCAACCGCAAAGATGTACGTCGTCTCGTCGGGCATTTCCGGCAGGCCGCAGAGGTCGGCCTCGAGTTCGCCCGTCGAGACCGAGCCCGGCTGGATCAACCGGTTGTACATCAGGCTGTGCATCGCCTGGGTGTAGCGATAGCGCGAGCGATGCGGGTCCCAACGATCGTGTCGCTCGACCGGCATCCAGATGCGCAGAATCCCACCCGATGTGGGTTCACTGGGCGGTTGCGGCTCCGCCTCCTGCTGCGCGGGCTGCTGTGACTGTTGAACCGACTGCTGCGCGGCGGTCTGCTGCGAAGCGCTGTCCGCTTGCGTGGCCTGCGTCTGTTGTGCAGGCTGTTCGTCGTTCGAGCAGCCAATCAGGGCCAGCGCGGCCGCGCCGACGCCGGCGCGAGCCGACGCCGCGAGCAGGACGCGCCGGGTCAATCCTGCACGGCGCATGCTGATCCAGCGGCCGGTCGGATATCTCGTTGACATACGGGCTATCGTATCCGCGAATTCACTATGGCGGGATTCACCAATATCAATTTGATCAGACAACTAGACGAAAGCGGACAGTCGGGCGATACTGTGAGCACTTAAGCGAGTGACGAGTACACGCGAGTGGGGGTACCCCATGCCACCTCTGGTTCCTTCGTTCATGATGCCGCAATGGCTCAAGGACGCGCCGATTCCGATTCAGATGGCGTTGCTGCTGCCGGGTATGGTGGTCGGCGGCGTCGTTGGCATCGTGGTTCACGCAATTCTGGTCAATCTGGGCGCTGGCAATCAGCACTTGTCGTCCGCCGACGGCGGCTTCGACGCTTGGCTGCTCTGGATCATCATCGCCGCTGGCTTGTTCCTGGGTCTGGCAGCTGGTGGATTCGTCTACATCGGCGTTGGCCTGGGCGCGGACAAAGAGCTCGAGGATGAAGAGGAGCACGGCGAGACGGGGATGCTGGAGTTGTAGTTTCCGCAAACTGATCCAAACACAAACAGCGCCCCGTCAGGGGCGCTGTGCTGTTGTGACGTTCGAGCTCCTCAGGGGTCTCCGGTCAGACTCCGATCAACTTTGCAGTTCAGCCGCGAAGAACGCGGTCAGCTTCGCCCAGGCGTCAGCGGAGGCTTCAGGATCGTAGATATCCGAAGTGTCGTTGAAGAAACCGTGATGTGAATCCGGGTAAAGGTGAATCTCGTTGCGCACGTCAGCGTCGTTGAGCGCGGTTTGAATGCTCTCCACGACTTCGGGCGTGATCCAGTCGTCGTGGCCAGCATAGAAGCCCATTACGGCGCCCTGAATGTTGTCTGCGTCGCCCATGCCAGCGCCTGGCACGCCATAGAACGGCGCGGCAGCGATCACGGCCGGGTTGTTCATCGCCAACAGGAGCGACATCCCACCGCCCAGGCAGAATCCGGTGACGCCGATGCGGTCAGCACGGACATCGTCGCGAGCCTGCAAGGCGGCGACCGCGCCGGACATGTCGGTCAGCGCATTGGGCTCCTGCAGTGACATCATCAGCTTCTGCGCCTCGTCCGGCTCGGCTGTGACGGCGCCGTGAAAGAGATCGGGGGCCAGGGCGACATAACCTTCCGCGGCAATGCGATTGGCGATGTCGCAGATGTTGGGGTTGAGTCCCCACCACTCCTGGATCACAACGACGCCCGGATAGGGCCCGCCATCGACCGGTTTGGCGAGGTAGCCCGATGCAGTGCCGCCGTTGGCGGCGAACTCAAGGGTTTCGTGGGCGAGGATGGCCATGGGATGCTCCTTGATCGTGGCCTGATTCGTGAACCAGACTAGCGCGGCGCCTGAGCGGGCCAGGGGTTCTTTTGCGAGCCGAGATAGGACTGCGCGGCGACGCGGTCGAGCTCGTCCAACGTGAAGCTAGAGCCCGAGGCGTAAACGGCGGCCTCGACGGTGGGCAGCGAGTACATACCGACTTCGTTGCCCCAGACGAGGAAGTCACGGCCGTTGATATTGGCCGCGGCGTCGGTGCAGAGCCAGACGGTGAATGGTGAGACGTTCTCAGGCGCCATCATCGCTTCGCGGTCGCCGCCGAAGCTGATGTCGCCGGCGTCGCCCGCCGCAAGTCCAGCCTCTCGGGCACGGCGTTGCGCCTCGGCCAGTTCTTCGGTCAGGGTGAGTCGCGTGCCGGCGCGTGGTCGGATGGCGTTGGCAGTGACGCCATAGCGGCCGAGATCGCGAGCCAGTGTGCGAGTCAGGCCGACGATGCCTTCCTTGGCGGCGGAGTAATTGGCCTGACCCATGTTGCCGAGCCCGGATTCTGAGGAGGTGTTGACGATCCGTCCCGAGCGCTGCTGGCGGAAGACCTGGGCCGCGTACTTGGTCACGGTGAAGTGACCTTTGAGATGCACGGCGACGACCACGTCCCATTCTTCTTCGGTCATGTTGAAGACCATGCGGTCGCGCAGGATGCCGGCGTTGTTGATCAGGATGTCGAGTCCGCCGAAGCTGTCGAGGGCCTGCTGCACCATGCGCTCGCCCGCGTCCATGTCGGAGACGGAATCGTAGTTGGCGACCGCATCGCCGCCGGCGGCCTTGATCTCAGCCACTACCTCGTCGGCCGGGGCCGCCTGTCCGTCAAGCTCGCCACCCTGCGAGCCGCCGTAGTCGTTGACTACGACCCTGGCCCCCTCCGAGGCGAGCAGGAGCGCGTGTCCACGTCCGATACCGCGTCCGGCGCCAGTCACGATTGCGACGCGCCCATCAAGTCGATCTCCCATAGGTGGGGTCCTTTCTTCGGGTCAGTGTGTTTGGCTGCAGGATACAAGGCGGTTTGTTCGGGCCTACTGCGAGTCGCAGAGGCGAGCTGTCCGCGCGCGAACAGCGTCGGTCTGTTCAGTGGCTTGACGTAAGCGAGAATTTCTTGCTAAAGCGTTAGAGGCGGTTGGACAGGTGGGGCTCTCGGAGCGAGGGTTTGATGGTTACGACGTCTGCGGCATCGCCGGTGGCGACGCCTTCCCTGCCGGTCAACCAGGACGCAACCCCGGTGGACACCGAACACGAGCATCCGCACGCGATGCGGGTCAGACCGATGGCCTGCTCGATCCTCACGCCGTCGGGCGCGTTGCTGGCCCGCGCGATGGCCAGGCCGCGTCCAGCCTCATTGCCATCGGATACCTACGCGGTTGAGCTGAGCGACGTCGAACCACAGGGAGCGCTTGAGCCCCTGTTGCAGACCAATCCTGAAGTGGTGCTGCGGATGCCACATGAGGCCCAACTGGCGCTGCGGATCGACCACATCATTGGTCCGCGTGAATGTCGGACATACTTCCTGCAGACGCTCGATGCGGGGTCGGGCTGAAGCCTCGCTGTCTCGTTGCCCTGCGGCGAGATCAGGTTATGATCTCAACGTTCCCGCCAGGCTAGAAAGAAGATCGTCACCATGGACGTAGTTGAGCTTGCATCGGGGCTGGAGTTTCCTGAAGGGCCGATCGCGATGGAGGACGGCTCGATCCTGCTGGTCGAAATCGCGAGAGGGACCCTGACCCGGGTTGCGCCTGACGGTGAGGTCTCGGTGGTGGCCGAGACCGGCGGCGGGCCGAACGGGGCGGCGGTCGGGCCTGACGGGCATGTCTGGATCACCAACAACGGCGGCTTTCGCTGGAAC
>RKRS01000143.1 GCA_007571275.1 Dehalococcoidia bacterium | reverse complement strand
CGCCGAATTCGTTCGCGCGCTGGACAGCAATGGATACGTACGCGGCCGCATGGTCGTGGAACCGGGCTTGTTCGCGGTACGCGGCGGGATCGTCGATTGTTGGTCGCCCGCAGACCATGACCCGGTGCGGATTGAATTGTTCGGCGATGAGGTTGACTCAATCCGTCGCTTCGATCCCCACACGCAGCGCTCTACTGAGGTCATCGATCAGTTTGGGCTGCGACCTGCGCGCGAATGGAGTCCCGGCCCGGCATCTCAACCACTGATCGAGGCGTTACTGTGCGCCGTCGACGGCCTGGATTGCGATGACGACAGCGTCGAACTCAGCGCTGAAGCCGCAATGTTGGCCCTGGATCTGGGGCATCTGCGCAGCGGCGGACCGACCACACGCCCGGACTTCTGGACCCAGTTCCTGGCCCCGGGCGCGATCTTCGATCACCTGCCTTCCGACGCCCTGATCATCGTCGACGAACCACACGACATCGCCTCGCGAGCGGAAGAACGCGATCAGCGGGCGATGCACGCTCGGAGCGAACTGGAACGAGGGGGGCGGATTCCGCGCGGGTTGCCGCATCCCTGGCTGACCTGCGAGCAGTTGCAATCCCGTCTGGGCAACGCCCCACAATCGATCCGATCGCTCTCACGACTGGCCAGTGGATCGCAGCGTCTGCCATTCCATCCGACGCCGCGCCTCGCCGGCAAGCTGTCGCAGCTGTTCGAGTCTCTGCGAGCCACAAGCGGCGCCGGCGCGCACATCCTCGTTTCGTTGCAGCAGGCCCGACTGTCAGAGTTGATGACCGATCTCGGCTTGCCGCTGACCACCCTGGAGGCTGAGCGTCCTCCCGACCCGAACGCGATCTCGGTTGGACGCGCAGCGATCTCCGAGGGCTGGTCGCTCGATGATCCACAGTCAGGAACACGACTGGTCACGCTGATTACGGACACCGAAATCTTCGGGTTTGAACGACAACGTCAACGGCGACCATTGAGCACTCGCGCGGCGCCGCCATCTGATCCGCACCTGCTGGAAACGCTCAAGCCCGGCGATTTCGTCGTGCATATCGACAGTGGCATCGGCCGTTTTCAGGGCGTCGTGCGCGAGCGGATCGGCGGGCGTGAGGGCGAATACCTCGACCTTCGTTTCGCCAGGGGCGACCGCCTCCTCGTTCCGACAGACAAGCTGGATCGAGTCCAGCCCTACGTCGGGCCATCGGACGCGCCCCCGACGCTCACCCGACTTGGCGGTGGCCAATGGCAGCGAGCCAAGGCGCGAGTTCGCGGCGCCGTCGCGGAGATCGCTGATGAGCTGATCGAGCTGCACGCCGCTCGTGAGACCGAACCAGGCATTGCGATTGACCCCGACACGCCCTGGCAGATCGAGCTGGAAGCGTCGTTCCCATATGTCGAAACGCCTGATCAGCATCGTGCGATTGAAGAGGTGCGACGAGATCAGGAGGCGGCCAAGCCGATGGATCGGTTGATTGTCGGCGATGTTGGCTACGGCAAGACGGAGGTCGCCGTACGCGCGACGTTCAAGGCGGTGCTCTCGGGACACCAGGTCGCCGTGCTCGTCCCGACCACCGTGCTGGCTCAGCAGCACTTCGATACCTTCCGTCAACGATTGGCGGCGATGCAGGTCGAGATCGGACTGCTCTCGCGCCTGCGTACACCAGCGGAGCAGCAGATCACGGTTAACGGGCTGAAGTCGGGCGCTGTCGACATTGTCATCGGCACGCATCGACTCCTCCAGCGCGACATCGGCTTCAAGAGCCTCGGCCTGCTCGTCATTGATGAGGAGCAGCGCTTCGGCGTCGAGCACAAGGAGCGCCTCAAGAAGCTACGCCGCGAGGTCGATGTGCTGACGCTGTCGGCGACGCCGATTCCACGCTCGCTGCACCAGGCCGTGACCGGCATCCGCGACATGTCGACCATCGCCACGCCGCCCGAAGAGCGGCTGCCGATCAACACCTACGTCATGGAACGGGATGACAGCGTGATCCGCGAGGCCATCCTGCGAGAGCTGGATCGCGGCGGACAGGTCTACTTCCTCCATAACGAGGTGCGCACGATCGACCGTGAAGCGCTCGAGATTGGTCGGCTCGTGCCCGAGGCCAGCTTCCTCGTCGCGCATGGTCAGATGCCGGCAAGTGTGCTGCGCGATCACATGGAACGCTTCACCAACGGCGAAGCCGACGTGCTCGTCTGCTCGACGATCATTGAATCCGGCGTCGATATCCCCCGCGTGAACACCATCATCATCGACCGTGCCGAGCGACTCGGACTGGCGCAGATGTACCAGCTGCGCGGACGCGTCGGGCGCTCCAGCGTCCGCGCATTCGCCTACCTGATGACCGAGCCGTACCGCTCGCTCTCGGAAGTCGCCCAGCGCCGGCTGGCCACGATCATGGAGGCCGACGACCTCGGCGCCGGCTTCCAGATCGCGCTCAAGGACCTCGAGATTCGCGGCGCGGGCAACCTGCTCGGCGCGCAGCAGTCAGGCCACATCGGCGCAGTTGGCTTCACCCTGTTCACGCAGCTACTGTCGGAGGCCGTCGAGCGGGCGAAGGCGAAGCGCAGCGGCGAGCGACCAGCCAGACGTCGACAGGGAACCAGAGTCAATCTCGACCTGGCCCTGCCACGCTATCTGCCGGAGTCTTACGTCGACGACGTCGGCCTGCGAATGACGCTATACCAGCGGCTCGCTGCCATTGATGCGCCCGAGGCCGTTGAAGACTTCGCTCGAGAGTTACAAGACCGATTCGGACCGTTACCACAACCCACCAGTAATCTGTTGTCCGCCGTCAAACTGAAAGTACTTGCATCGCGGATCGGCGCCGAGTCGATTCAGTCGGAAGCTGAGCGCGTCGTCCTGCGACTCGCGCCGGGCATCACATTCAGTCAGCGGCAACGTCGTATTGATGTACCCAGGCAAGTGCAAATCGGCGCATCACAGTTGCGCTACACCCCACCGCGTCGCCTGGCCGAGTCAGACTGGGAACAGACGCTCTCAGCTGTCCTGGAGCGCCTGTCAGCGCCCTGATCCGTGGACACTACCCGATGGCTGCGAGATACTACGGGTGCGTGACTGCCGATCCCCGGCGTGACTCAGTGAGTGGAAAGGGCCGATATGGACACCGACAAGCTGACCTTGGATGAGCTGTTCAGCAAGGACGTCCACTACTCCATCCCTGCCTGGCAACGTCGCTACGCGTGGGAACAGGATGACCAATGGATGCCGCTCTGGATGGACGTCCGGCGAGTGGTCGAATCTGTCCTAGCGGAGGAAGTGAACCCTGCGCAAACCCACTTTCTGGGGGCAGTCGTACTACAGAAACTGGACAACAGCTCGATCCAGCCCCCACTCTACGATGTGATCGACGGACAGCAGCGGTTGGCGACTCTGCAATTGCTGATTCGAGCATCAGAAACAGCTTTTAGAGACTGTGAGCTTGACTTCGCTGACTACCTGCTCCCAATGGTGAAAAACCAAGCCCTCTTTGCCAAGCATGATCCCCGTTTCCGCTTTAAGGTATCGCTGAAGCCGCATGATCGTAAAGATTTTGAGTTTGCAATGGATGCCGGCGAGCTCGAAGTGCCGGACGGTTCACGCGTGTTACGAGCATACGAATTTCTGAAGAGTCGTGTAGGTGAGTGGCTGAGCGAGAAGGATATGGAAACGCAGTCGAAATGCGCCGAGGCGCTATTGGAGGTATTGAAATCGAAGTTGATCCTGGTCGTGATCGAAGCGGACAGTGCTGACGATTCCAACCTGATATTTGAGACACTCAACGCGCGCGGCACACCGCTGCTCGCCTGGGACATGGTACGAAACGCCCTTATAGATCGTCTTCCTAATGATTCTCCTATTGGCTTGCAGGAGTTTGACGAAGACTGGTGGCAGCAGGAAGAAGGGCGCGGCAGGAACCGCCGCAGTCGGATCGACTCTTTTCTGATCGACTGGCTGTTCATGCGCAATCCCCAGAGCAGAAACGGTAGCAAGCGCGGTAAATCCACGAGTATCGGTGAGATTCAGAGTTCCCGCCGTATGGTGTTTGAGGATTACCGTCAGTATGTGAGAGATCACGATGGCGCGGTAGAGACTATTGTGAAAGATCTGAGGCGAGTAAGTGAAGGTTACCGTGATGTGAAGGAACGCGATGATGGCTCTGTACTCGGTGTGTTCCTTCGACGTTGGCGAACGTTGTCACCCGGCGCTTTTGGTCCAGTAGTACTCTGGCTCGTCACGGAATTGGATCAATACGACGAAATTGAAGGAGAGCAACAACAGTTAGCTCTGAAGATGATCGAGAGCTATTTTGTCCGACGGATGCTGACGGGTGTGACGTCCCAGGGAGGTGGTCAGGATCTGACAAGGCTGGCGGTCCTACTCCTTGAAGCCTTACCAGAGTGGACGAAGAATGCAGTTGGAGAGAAGGTCGTGGAATTTTTTGCAGACCTGCCGACCAACAACGAGCGTATGCAATGTCCCGAAGACGATTCTGTGCATGTGGCATTGATTGACTCACACCCTATCTATCAAAAGCTCAATCAGCGCCAGACCAGAATGGTTTTGCGTGCCGTGGAGGAGCATCTCCGACGAGATATGGCAGATGCGCCGGTTCCAGGCAGCCTGACCATCGAGCATCTCATGCCGCAACGCTGGAATGCTGCGGATTGGCCGCATCCGATAGCCAATATCTCTGAAGATGAGGAAGCTCAGGCAGAACGGGCAAAGCTGATCAACACCATAGGTAACCTCACTTTGGTTACACAGAAAGTTAACTCTAGACTTTCTAATGGACCCTGGCTCTATAAGCGTAAGAAGCTCAACGATTTTTCAGTGTTGTTGATGAACAAACGGTTGCTCGATGAGAGCGATACAGATCGATGGGATGACGAGGACATTCGGAACCGGAGTGCGAGAATGGCGAATTTATGCACGGAGATTTGGCCGGAACCGTGGGCGATGTTATGAATTCGCTCCGCTTGATGCTGCCGTCAGGGGCGAGCCCCCCTACGCTGATCCCATGCACCTCCGATCTTCGTGGACGCTATTGATTGGGGCGGCCGTTGTTGGGCTGCCGGCCCTGAGCTTTCGTCTGG
>RKRS01000196.1 GCA_007571275.1 Dehalococcoidia bacterium | reverse complement strand
TCTCGACGTGTCTGACCCGCCTTGCGACCGCACCGCGTCGCGCCCTCCGTCGCAGCGGAGCCGGTGTTGCAGAAGAAGAATCTGGTCATGCCCGACTGCTCCACGAGGACATCGGGCAGATCCAGCTGAGCGAGCTTGTAGAATTAGTTCGAGACATGCAGCAGGGTCTCAGCCTGCCGCTTGATCGCCTCGTCGATCCGCGGATGGCAGTGGCCCCGATTGTCAGCCGCAATACCGGCGACAAAGTCGAGGTACTCATTGCCGGCATCGTCCCAGACCTTCGTCCCCTCGCCGCGCACGAGTGTGACGGGCAAACGGCCCGCCGACATCATGAAGACAGCGGACTCGCGCTCAGCAGTGGTGGGCATTTTGGTTACTCCATTACCTCGACAGGCAGGATCAGTCCGACTCAGATTAGGTGAGCGCTTCGCGCGCGTCTATGCAGCGCTGGCGCTCTGAATGATCGGCGGGTTACAACTCTCGCCGCTCTCACCGCAAGCAGGCTCGACTACTCCGATGCCTGGGCCAGACGCTCGAGGATCTCACCCAACCGATCAATCGCCTCGCCGTAGCCCGCCCAGTCGCCCGCGCGCTGAAGCGCGAGCGCCTCTTCAAACACTTCCTGCGCCTGGATCGCAAGCTCGGTGGCGGATTCCGGCAGGTCGACCGGCGCGCGATCCTGTTGTTCCGCCGCCTCAGGCTCTGCGGGCGCTTCCTCCACAGCTGCCTGGCCAGGCACGTCGCCGAGGAATGACAGCCCCTGCGCCGCCTGATTGCCCAGCGCCACCTGCACTGCCCTGACGAAGGTGTCTTCGAAGGCAATTCGATCGCCATTGACGACGATCACGCCTTTGAGCTGCGGGAATCGACCCGTCTCGGCCTGCAGATAGATCGGCTCGACATACACGTAGGAGTCGCCGACCGGAATGAACAACAGATTGCCGCGAATGACCTCGGAACCCTGCTGTCCGAGCAGCGTGAACTGACGCGAGACCGCCACATCCTGGTCGATCCGGTTCTCAATCTGCTTGGGACCGTCGACATTCTTGTTGGCCGGGAAGCGGAAGGCAAACAACTTGCCGTAATTCTCCCCATCGGAGCGTCCAGCCATCCAGGCGATTGAGTTGAGGCGATTGCGCGGCGTGAAGGGCAGGATGAGCAGGAACTCGGGTTCTTCCTGGTCGGGCAGACGCAGCGTCACGTAGTACGGCTCGACCGCGATCTCCTGCTGCCTCAGCAGCTCCTGCGGGATCGCCCAGAGGTCCTCACGGTTGAACAGACCGCGCGCCGACTCGATGTGGTAGGTCAGGTACTGGTCGGCCTGAAGCTGGAAGTAGTCCTGCGGGTAACGCCAGTGTTGCTGCAGGTCGGCGGGGAACTCCTCAGCCGGCTTGAACAGATCAGGGAAGATGTCGTCCCAGACCTGGATGATCGGGTCCGTATCGTCAACGATGTACAGATCGACCGAACCGTGATAGGCGTCGATGACCGCCTTGACCGAGTTGCGCACATAGTTGTACCCCGTGGCGTGGGGCTGTGAGTAGGGGTAGCGATCGGTAACGGTGTACGCATCCTGGATCCAGTACAGTCGTCCATCCTGGCCGACCACGATGTATGGATCGGCGTCAAGCTCCAGGAATGGCGCGAGCTCTCTCACGCGGTCCTGAATCAGGCGATGAAACAGGATGCGACTATCGCCATCGACTGAGCCGGAGATCAGGATGTTGGCGTCACCAAATGACCAGGCGAAGGCGAGACGTCGGAACAGACCGCCCAACTCAATCCCGCCGAGGCCCGAGTAACGGGTCGTGGCCTGGTCAGCCTCGCCGCCTTCTCCACTCAGCGGATAGTCAAACTCTTCCGTCGCACTGTTGGCGATGATGTAGGCATCGGTTACCTCGCCGTAGTAGATGCGCGGTTCAACGATCTCGAGGTCGAGCGGCCCCGACGACGTCTCCTCAATCACCTCCGGCGGAATATTTGAGACCCAGAAGACCGGCTCACCGGCCGGCGAGACCTCATCGACCGGCGTCATCACCACACCGAATCCGTGGGTGAATTGCAGTCGGCGATTGACCCAGCCCTGCTGTGTCGACTGCAGGTTCGCCTGCGACAGCTCACGAGCGGCGAGGAACACCTGATGCTCTTGATCGCCGACCTTGTAGCGATCGACGTCAACATCGGGATAGACGTACAGCGGACGGATCGTCTGAATCGTGTTGAGCGTGTCGTTCAGCGGTCGGTGATCCCAGAGGCGAACGTTGAGCAGCGCCTCAGGATTTTGCTGTAGATCGCCCTCGTCGACCACATCATCCGCGGCAAATTCGCGTTCTTCGATCTGGTCCAGGGCAAACGCCGCCCGTGTCGCGGCGATATTGCGCTCGATGTACGGCGTCTCGCGCTGTAGCTCGTTCGGTTCAACCGTGAAGCGTTGGATGGCGGCCGGCAGGATCGCTCCACCAACAATCGAGACCAGAATCAACGCGACAATCGGCGTCAGGGCGAAGCGCAGGCGCTCGTGGAACGGCCATGACAGCACACCCAGGATGACAGCGACGCCAGCGACCATCTTGACGATCTGGACCGGCGAGCGGATGTTGTCGTCGGTGAAGGTCGCGCCGAAGACGAACCCGCCAGGATTGAGCGCCAGCTCGAAGCGGGCCAGCCAATAGCTCCAGACGAACAGGGCCATCACTGCCGCGATGGTGATCGCGATGTGGATACGTACGCCCAGCGTCGAGCGGGCGTTGCCACGATGCATCATCAGGCGAACGCCATAGGTCGCGGCGGTGACCAGCATCGCCATGATCGCGAGCCCGGTCGCCCAACCCTTCATGAACTGCAACGCCTCAAGCTCGAAGACGTAGAACCCCAGATCGCGGCCGAACTGCGGATCCGTGGAGCCGAACGGCTTCGCATTGAGGAACTGCAGGATCAGATCCCACTGACCGGCGGCGACGGAGCCAAAGATGATCCCGAGCAGAATCATCGCCACAGCGGCAATGATGTGAATCACCCGGCTCAGCTGGGGATCGTCAACAGGCGGTCCCAGCGCCTCTACCGGCATACGCCAGGCGATCGCATAGGTCGCTCCGAGGACGAGTAACGCGATACCCGCTCCGGCGACAAACAGCCAGACCTGGGTGAGGACGCGCAGGTCGAAGACGCCCTGATAGCCAATGTTGCCGAACCAGAGTCGATCGACGTAGATATCGATGCCGATGTTGAGCAGGATCAACAGCACCAGCAGCAGGACGCCAGCGACGACGACCCGCGGCCAGGTGCGACGGCCTTGCGGCGGCTGTCCTTCGGCGGCGGTGTACGGAGGCGGTTCATCGCTTCCGCTGCCACCGCCGCCTAGTCCCTCGCGGAAGACAGGCGGCGGTGGACCGAGCTGGCCGGAGCGACCTTCGTCAGATGGCGGCACATCGCGCGGGCCGTCGTTGCCATTGCGCCATCCGCCCTGTGTGCGCTGAATCCAGGTTGACCAGTGCCTGCTCATACGAGGGCTGTCCCTACCGCTGCGCCGCCAACCGCATCACGGACGATATGTGGTTGTCTGCCGTCCACGATACGCACCTGAGTTCCCCTACTGAGCGCCCCGCGACCAGCACGCAGCTTGGGCAACATACCACCCGCGATCACCCCTGACTCAGTCAACTCTTGCTGCTGATTCTCAGCCAGACAGTCGATCCCAACCCCGGCGCCATCAAGCACCTGCGGAACGTCGGTGAGGAAGATCAACAACGAAGCGCCCAGCGCGGAGGCGACCGCGCCCGCCGCGGTATCGGCGTTGATGTTCAGCGTGGTCGAGAGGTCGTCAGCCAGGCCGACCGGGGCCAGGACCGGCAACAGGTCGGCATCGAGGACTCGTCGCAAGGCACGCGGATCACAGCAGGGCGTTTCGCCGACCAGCCCGATGCGTGACGAGATCGGAGAGCTGAGCGTCGCGCCATCGACGCCGCTCAGTCCGACGGCTGGAGCGCCCAATGCTTGCAATTGTCGGGCCAATTCTTTGTTGATCAAGCCCGCCAACACTGCAACGACCACTTCGAGCGACTCAGGCGTTGTCGAACGCAACCCATCCACCCACGCCGCTTCAGCGCCCAACCGACGCTGCCAGTCGGTCACCGCTGCCCCGCCGCCGTGGACGACCACGACCTGCCGACCCTCGCGTTGCAATTGCGCGCAATCCGACAACGACGTGTCGTGCTCACCGAGGGTGGATCCCCCAATCTTGATCACAATGACGCCGTGGTCGGAGCTGGCTGAGCTCATGGATGCAAGCCTAGCCCACAACCTCCCCTCCACGCGCAAAACCACCGACATCCGCAACCCGATAGTGTCGCTACATGAGCCCACGCGCGACCAACCACGCGATCCTCTTCCTGCTCAGCGTCGAGCTGCTCTCGGGACTGATTTCCTTCACTATCGGACGACCTGAGGGCGAATGGATCTTCTGGCTGCACGGGATCGCCGGATTCTCGCTGGTCGGACTCGTGATCTGGAAGTACCGCATCGTGCTGCGCTCGTTCCGTCGCCGCGGCGTGGTTGCGGAAACCATCGGTTCGATCATCCTCGTCTTGCTCTTCGTCGGGGTGCTGGCGACCGGCGTGCTCTGGGCGCTCATCGGTCGCGGCGGGCTCGAGATTCCTTTCTACGGCAACGTCCGACTGCTGGTCATCCACACCACGCTGGGCCTGGCGCTGACGATCCCACTGATCGTGCACGCCGCCATGCGCTGGCCTCGTCGCCTCAGTCGCACCGATTTCACCAACCGCCGCGCCGCGTTGCGATTGATCGCGGTCGGACTGGGCGGCGCGTTGCTCTGGCAGGGCGCCTCAGCCGCTGCTCCCGTCGTGGGCAAGCGCCCGCGCTTCACCGGCTCGCGAGAAGAAGCGAGCGGACAGGGCAACGCCTACCCGGTCACCCAGTGGCTGTTCGACAGTCGGCAGCGGATTAACAGGGACGCCTGGCGACTATCGGTCGTGGGTCAGGTGAGCCGCCCGCTCGATCTCGGTCTCGATGATCTGTCAGCGCTGGGAAGCTATGGCTCTCGAGCGACTCTCGACTGCACCGGCGGCTGGTACACGGTGCAGGACTGGAGCGG
>RKRS01000103.1 GCA_007571275.1 Dehalococcoidia bacterium | reverse complement strand
ACGCTACATCGCGCGGCCAGTCTAATGTGTTTCACCGCACGGGTACGCTGCGTCATGCGGGCTGTGACGGATACCCTCCGGCCTCAACCAACGGAGTGCCGCCTTGCATCTCAGGTTTCGTACGACGCGACTGAGAAAGTGTGCGGAATCTGAGCGAGAAGCAATTCGTCGATTTGGTCCCGATGTCGGTCGCAACTACTTGCTGCGAGTGGACATTCTCAGGCGGGCAAGCTCGCTGGAGCAGATTCGCCAGATCGCTGCCTTGGACTTTCACCCGCTTGCCGGGTCGTTGGTTGGGGTTTATGCGGTCCGTCTCGGGTTCCGAAAGCGTCTCCTCATCACGCTCGATGAGCCCGATACCCTGTGGATCGAGGAAGTCAGTGATCACTACGAATGACGAACCAGCGACCGAGCTCAGGCCAGGCTGGGCAATACCCCCGTCGCGGCACCTTGTGGAGGAGCTTGAGTTCCGTGGACTGAGCTGGGCCGAGCTTGCTGATGAGATGGGGTATTCGGAGCAATCCGTCACGACGGTCTTGCGCGGTCGAGCTCCAATCACCGAGCAATTCGCAGAAGCGCTCGAACGAACGCTCAGCATCGACGCAACACTCTGGCTCCAACTCCAGGCCAGCTACGACGAATCCTTGAGTCGTCTCGCCGCGGAACCCGGGATGGCAGAGGACATCGCGCTGCTCGACGACATCCCTTGGCGTGAGTGTCTGAAGCGAGGTTGGATCCAGAAACGGGGGACGAAGATCGAGCGTGTCCTCGAGCTACGGACGCACTACGACGTCGATGCACTGTGCGACGTCAAGATGGTGCACGATACCGCGTTTCGTGTGACTGCCGGCACCAAGGCCAGCCCCTGGGCTGTCGCCGCGTGGTTGCAGCAAGGCGAGTGGCAGGCAATCGAACGCCGCATCTTGTTGGGACCTAAGCAGATGCCGGAGTTCGATCGCGATTTATTCAAGCAGATCATCAACGAGATACGCCCTCTGACGCGGGCGCCTCACTTCTGGCCGAAGCTCAAGTCGCTCTGTGCGAGCGGCGGGGTACATCTCGAGTGCGTTCCGCAACTGAAGAAGTCAGGCGCGAATGGCGCAACCAAGTGGCTGGATGACGCCCGTCCACTGATCGTCCTGAGTAGCGTTCGCAAGCGCGCCGACGTGTTCTGGTTCAGCTTTTTCCATGAAGTCGCCCATGTGCTGTCTGGCGACCACCAGGCAACGTTCATCGACCTCGATGATGTCTCTCAAGATGATGAGATTGAGCAGTCGGCCGACCGCTTCGCCGCCGATTTCCTGATTCCGTCGAAGCATTACGACGGATTCGTTTCTGCAGGACGGTTCAACAGGCATACAATCAGCAAATTCGCCAACGCTGAAATGATCCATCCCGGACTCGTAGTTGGCCGATTGAGGCGCGACAGGCGCATTCAACAGAATCAACTCAGCGATTTGTTGAAGCGTGTCGACGAGTCCCAGTTCGAGCTTTAGCCGAGTTCCGCGCGGGTTCGAGTTGAATTCCCTATCCTCTGCGCATACACGTTAGTTGCGCGTACGCGCTGATTCTGGATCACCTGGATTCGTTGGGAGACTCTGATGGCGAAGTTTGATGTTCTGATTCGAGGCGGCACAGTCGTGGATGGGACCAGCGTCCCCCGATTTGTCGCCGATGTCGGGATCAAGGATGGGCGTGTCGCCCAGATCGGCGGTCGGATGGATCCGATCGACGCCGAGCAGGTGCTCGATGCCGACGGACTGATCGTTGCCCCCGGCTTCGTCGATCTGCACACTCACTATGACGCACAGATCCAGTGGGATCCGTACTGCACGATCTCCGGCTGGCACGGCGTGACCTCGGTGGTGCTGGGCAACTGCGGCTTCGGCTTTGCCCCGGTCCGCGTCGAGGAACGCGACCGCGCGATGCTGACCATGTCGCGCACCGAGGCCATTCCGTTTGACTCGATGAAGGAAGGTATGATCTGGGACTGGGTCACCTTCCCTGAATTCCTCGATACGCTCGACCGCATCCCCAAGGGTGTGAACTGTCTGTCGTACATGCCCCTGGCGCCGCTGATGACCTGGGTGATGGGCCTCGAGGCCGCCAAGTCGCGCCGGGCGACCGATGACGAAATCGCCGAAATGCAGCGTCTGCTGCACGAAGCCATGGATGCCGGCGCCTGTGGCTGGTCGACGCAGCGACTGGGCGAGAACTCGGTCCAGGCCGACTACGACGGCACGCCCATGGTGACCGACATCATGTCGGACAACGAGTGTCTGGCCCTGGCCGAAGTGCTGGCCGAGCGCGACGAAGGCTTCATCCAGATCACGCAGTTCACCGGCGACCTGCAGCAGGATCTCAACTTCCAATCAGAGCTTGCTGCCGCGGCCAAGCGACCGATTCTGCACAACCTAATCGCAGTGAACCCGAAGAACGCGGACCTGCACCGTGACCGCATGAAGTGGCTGGAGGAGTGCAACGCGCGCGGCGAGCGGATCTTCGGTCAAGCCGCCACGATCCGCGCCGCCTTCACCTTCACGCTGGAAGACTGGAACCTCTACGATTCGTCGCCCGCCTGGAACTATGCCACGACCGGATCGCGAGAGGAAAAGAAGGTCAAAATGGCCGATCCCGACGTGCGGCAGCGGATCATCGATGAGATCGACGAGGCGATCAAGAAGCTCGGCCAGACACAGGCGCTGGGTGGGCCGATTGAGGAGCTGCTGATCCAGGACCTCGCTCACCTTGACGAGCTCGAGGAATTTGTCGGCATGACTGTGGGTCAGGTCGCCGAGATTCGTGGCTGTCACCCGGTCGAGGCGATGCTTGACCTTGCCGTCGAGACCGACCTTGCGGCCGAATTCCTCACCCCGATGCGCGAACAGAACGACGAGTGGACGGCGGAGATGATCACCTCGCCGTATTGCATCCCCGGCGTCTCCGATGGTGGCGCGCACACCAAGTTCCTCACCGCCGGCTCCTACCCGACCGACTTCCTCATGTGGCTGGTGCGTGACACGGGCCAACTTTCGCTGGAGGAGGCGCATTACCGATTGAGCTACCTGCCAGCGCGCGCGGCCGGCTTCCGCGACCGCGGCACGCTGGTCGAAGGCGCGCCCGCCGACGTCGTCGTCTATGACCTCGACGCGCTCAACATCACGCCTGAGTGGACTGGCGAGATCGTCTATGACTTCCCCGGCGGCGAATGGCGACGCGTCCAGCGACCGGACGGCTACCGCTGGATTCTGGTCAACGGCGAGGTCACCTTCCAGGACGGCGAAGCGACTGGCAGTACGCCGGGCAAGCTGCTGCGACACGGTCGCGGTTAATCCGACTCACAGTGCACACACGCCGAGTCACACTCACGTAAGGAGAACACTGAGATGGCCAAGTTTGATGTACTGATCCGCGGCGGCACGGTCGTCGACGGCACGCGCGTCCCGCGTTTCGTCGCCGATGTCGGGATCAAGGACGGCCGCGTCGCCCAGATCGGCGGGCGGATGGATCCAATGGACGCCGATCAGGTGTTGGACGCCAACGGGATGATCGTCGCGCCGGGCTTCGTCGATCTGCACACGCATTACGACGCCCAGATCCAGTGGGACCCCTACTGCACGATCTCCGGCTGGCACGGCGTGACCTCGGTGGTGCTGGGCAACTGCGGCTTCGGCTTTGCCCCGGTCAGAACGGAAGAACGCGACCGCGCCATGCTGACCATGTCACGCACCGAAGCGATTCCGTTTGACTCGATGAAGGAAGGCATGATCTGGGACTGGATCTCCTTCCCTGGGTGGCTGGACACGCTCGACCGCATCCCCAAGGGCGTCAACTGCCTGTCCTACATGCCGATCGCTCCCTTGATGATCTGGGTGATGGGACTGGAAGCTGCCAAGAACCGCCGCGCCACCGACGAAGAAATCGCTGAAATGCAGCGTCTGCTGCACGAGGCGATGGACGCCGGCGCCTGCGGCTGGTCGACCCAGCGGCTGGGTGAGAACTCGGTCCAGGCCGACTACGACGGCACGCCGATGGTGACCGACATCATGTCGGACAACGAGTGTCTGGCGCTGGCCGAAGTCCTGCGTGACCGCGATGAGGGCTTCATCCAGATCACGCAGGCGACCGGCGACATCAAGTCGGACCTCGCCTTCGAGGCCGAACTGGCGCGCGTTTCGGGACGACCGATTCTGCACAACGTGATCGCGCCATCCAACTTCCGCCCCGACGCGCACCGCAAGACGCTGAAGTGGCTGCACGAGCGCAATGATGAGGGTGAACGCATCTTCGGGCAGGCCTTCACGATTCGCTCCGCCTTCGCCTACACGCTCGAGGACTGGAACCTGTACGACTCCTCGCCAGCCTGGAACTACGCCACGACTGGCACCATCGAGGAGAAGATGCAGAAGTTCGCTGACCCTGAGGTGCGTCAGCGACTCAAGGACGAGATGGACGACGCGATCGAGAAGCTGGGCCAGACGCAGGCCATCGGCGGCTCGATCGAAAAGGTCATGATCCAGCATCTGGAAGCGAAGCCCGAGCTGGAGCAGTACGTCGGTCTGACGCTCGAGGAGGTCGGCGCGGAAATGGGCGTCCACCCGATCGACGCGATGCTCGACCTGGCGCTCGCCACTGATCTCAAGGCGGAGTTCCTGACTGAGGTCTCGACCGAAAATCCCGAGGCGATGGCCGAGATCATGGAGTCTCCGTTCACGATTCCGGGCGTCTCTGACGGCGGGGCGCACACCAAGTTCCTGACAGCTGGCTCCTATCCGACCGACTTCCTGATGTGGATGGTGCGTGACACAGGTCTGATCAGCCTTGAGGAAGCGCATTACCGCCTGAGCTACCTGCCCGCCCGCGCGGCCGGCTTCCGCGAGCGCGGTTCATTGGTTGAGGGCGCACCGGCTGACGTGGTTATCTACGATCTCGACGCGCTGAAACTCGATCCCGAGTTCCAGGGCGAGATCGTCTATGACTTCCCCGGCGACGAATGGCGCCGAATTCAGCGTCCGCATGGCTACCGCTGGATCCTGGTCAACGGCGAGATCACGATGGACAACGGAGAAGAGACCGGCGCCACGCCTGGCAAACTCCTCCGCCACGGTCGGGGGTAGTG
>RKRS01000071.1 GCA_007571275.1 Dehalococcoidia bacterium | reverse complement strand
CTTCGGTGGTCAATTCATCGTCCGCATCGAGGACACCGACCAATCGCGCGCCGTCGAGGGCGCGGAACAACTCATCCTCGACGCGCTCAGCTGGCTCGGACTCGATTGGGACGAAGGTCCCGACCAGGGCGGGCCATACGCCCCGTACCGGCAGTCAGAACGGCTGCCGCTATACACAGAGGCGGCCCGATCCCTGATCGAGCAGGGCAAGGCCTATCGCTGTCGCTGTAGCCCCGAACGACTCGCCGAGCTGCGCAAGTCACAACAGCGAGCCAAGCTCCCGCCCGGCTACGACCGACGCTGCCGCGCGCTCAATCTCCAGGCGGATCAACCGCACGTCGTCCGCCTGGCCATGCCCGAGCAGGGCGAGACCATCGTCAATGACTATCTGCGCGGCGACGTCTCCTTCCAGAACGCGCTGCTCGACGATCACGTCCTGCTCAAGCGCGACGGATTCCCGACCTACCACCTCGCTTCGGTGGTCGACGACCACCACATGAAGATCACGCACGTGATCCGCGGCGAGGAATGGCTCTCGTCGGCGCCGCGCCACGTTCAGACCTATGCCGCGCTCGGTTGGGACGAACCGGTATGGGTGCATATCCCGATCATTCGCGGTCCCGACAAGGGCAAGCTCTCCAAACGCCACGGCGCGACATCAATCCGTCAGTACGCCGAGGAAGGCTATCTGCCCGAAGCGTTGCTCAACTTCCTCGCCCTGCTCGGCTGGTCCCGGGACGAAACGACCACGATCATGTCGCGCGAGGAAATCACCAACGCCTTCGATCTCGACGGTCTCGGCCTCGCTTCCGCCATGTTCGACATCGAACGCCTCCGCGAAATGAACGCCCGCTATATCCGCGATCTCGAGCCGTTCGACTTCCTCCAACGCGGGCGACCCTACCTGGAAGCTCGGCTGGGCTGCCACATTGACGATCAGTCGCTCAAGCGCCTCATGCCCATCGCCCCGGCCATCCAGGAGCGGGTCAAACTGCTGCCCGAGTTCGCCGACTACACCGACTTCTTCTTCATCGACGGCCCACTCGAATACGCCAACGCCGAGCTCATGGGCCGCGCCTACAAGAACAAGCCATGGGCCGCCCTCGAATCGGTCGAGGCCTCGCTCAAGACCCTGCGCAATCTGCCGGCATCGCATTGGACAACGCCCAGGCTGGAATCGACCTTGCGCGAACTCGCTGCCGAACGCGGCGAGAAACCGGGCGCGCTATTCACGCCCATCCGCGTCGCCACGACTGGCAAGCGCATCGCGCCGCCGCTCTTTGACACCCTCGAAACACTGGGACAGGCACAGACGGTTGCACGCCTCAACGCGGCCGCCGAGCGTCTCGCCAGACCCGACGACTAGGGTGATAAACTGATTCCTCGTTGGGGATTGGTCTAGTGGTAGGACGACTGACTCTGGATCAGTTAGCGGGGGTTCGAATCCTCCATCCCCAGCCAAGACCAGTCGTCAGCGCGTGTGGGGCATTCGTCTAGCGGCCAAGGACACCGCCCTCTCAAGGCGGAGATCAGGGGTTCGAATCCCCTATGCCCTACCAAACGCGACTGTACTGCGAACTTTTTCGCTCAGCACAACCTCCGCCGCATCAGCGCCTTGGATCGGGCTGTCCGCCGGCGTAGGGATCGTGTAGTGGATCACCGCATGACCGGGGCGGATGGCGATTCGCCTCACGAACGACCGAATGAACGTCTTCGTCTCGGCCAACTCACTCGACAGGAGAAACTCGCGCATCTCTTCGGCGTAGCGGGCGGTGATGTCGGCACTATCCAACAGCTCGCGATGCTCGGCCAGAACAGCTCGAGCATCCTCAGCGACGTCATCGAGCAGCGCTAGGTGCTCTTGATGGACTCGTAGGCGAGGCAAGATGTCATTCACCTCCATGTCCGAGGATTCGATGGTGTGCCACAGGCGATCTATCTTGCGTCGAACTTCAGCCATCTCAGTCTCGATCGCCTCCAGCCTGTCTCGTTGCTCACCCGCGACCCCAACCATTTCCTCGTCCACCATCTTGACTAGCTCGCGGATGTTGGCCTCAGTCAGGATGTGGTCCTTGAGTTGTTGGATGATTAGCCGTTCGAACCGGTCAGCGTTCAGTCTAGGAGCCTTACAGCTCTTGCTGCCGCCGTTGAGGATGGACTGGCAAACGTAGTAGCTGTACTCCCCGCCCTTGGCCTCCGCTGCGGTCAGTGCTTTGCGGCAAAGCGCACAGCGCACCAGACCGCTCAGCAGATATGGACTGGCCGCTCGGCGCGGGTGCACGCGCTCCGGCGCGCGAGCGCGGAGGGACTGGACAACCTGCTCGAATTCTTCCTTTGTCAGAATGGCAGGATGCGCATCCTCGACCCGCACCGGTGGAGCGCCGGTCTGATCTGACAGACCCCAGACCAACGTGCCCGTGTATGTCTCATTGGTGAGCATCTTGTGAATGGTGGTCTTCAACCACTTCTTTCCACGTGGACTCGGGATACCGTCAGCGTTGAGGGCCCTCGCGATTTCCAGAACACTCTCCCCTGCCAGAGCCATGTCGAAAATCCTGCGGGCAACTACATCAGCTGGTGGGTTCAGCGCCAAACGTGGTCGCTTCTTCGGGCCGTCCTGGACCCGAATTCTCTTGTAGCCGTAAGGGGTGTAGGGGCTGACCCAGAAGCCACGTGATGCCGCCTCGCGCATTCCCCGCTTCACTTCCTGGGCGAGGTTCTCGGAATAGAACTCGTCGACGCTCTCGATGATCGCCTCCATCAGTCTGCCGGTTGGGGAGTCATCTGCGTGTTCAGTGATTGACGTGACGCGGATTCCCCGCCTACGCAGCATCGATTTGAATGCGACAGCATGCTCTCGCTTGCGTGTGAAACGAGAGAATTTCCATACCAGGATCTCGGCAAAGGGGGCATTCGTGCTCCGAGCATCGTCCAACATTTGCCGAAACTGCGGGCGGTCGGCAACACGTCCACTCTCCGCCTCGTCCAGATATTCACGTGCCACCACGTACTCGTGCCGTGCAGCGTAGTCGCGCAGCGCCCGGAGCTGTGCGGCAATCGAGAGATCGACATCCTGGCGATCGCTGGAAACGCGGGCATAGAGGGCCACAGGGATGGGAGTGGAGATCTGCTTTGCCATGGATTCTCCTCGACGCTATCGGTTCTCACGTGAGGATGGATTGTAGCGGAGGCGGGCGAGCAGTTGCTCGATCTCAGCTGCCACAGAGCAAGTAAGTTGTCTGATCCCGGTGCTCGGTGGCAGAGGCTCCTAGCGTCGACTGGATATCTGAACCCAGCTAGGCGCGCCGGGGGTCTGCCCGCCTCCTGCTCTCATCGCTTATCGACCGTAGGTATCGCTCGACGCTCCGAATTGGTGCCCGTTCCATGCAGACGCGGAGTCCAAGCGATCTGTCCCCACACTCGTCAGCCCATGGGCTCTATCCGGAATAAGTCCACACCTCGCAATACAGGATGCGTGCGGTTTTGCTCGCGCAAACTGCGCCACTGAGTAACTGAATCTCGGAGGCATGCCTTTGGAGGCCTGGCGTGCGAACGCCACTGATACCGCCTCCCCAACGGCGTCCACTGCGCGGCCATGTGGTGGTCACGGCACAGCAAGCAATCTGGCCCTGGTGCCTCAGCCGTGCTTGATTCGGAGTAGGACATCTGTCTAGATTGACGCTCTATAGAATATTTGTTCCGATCTGGCGTTCCGCTGATTGAGGAACGCCACAGCGGAGTGGAGAGGAGGCGTTTATGCACCCGCAAAGACGCTTGTCGGAACAGCAGGAAGAGATATGCCGCGAAGGACTGCGGATCTTGGCGCGAATCATCGCGCGTCACTACCTCACACACCGACAGGTCTATCTCGACCAGGATCAGGAATCAGTAGAGGGGACAAGCAATGAAGCAACGACCACCGGCGCCGAGGGTGAAGCTGAGACCAGAGCCTGTCTGGGAACAGATCAGCCGCCGCAACATGAGCCAGAACGAGCTCGCACGACAGGCCAGGATCTCGTCCGGCTATCTCTCCCAACTGATCAGCGGACGGAAGAGTCCCTCCCCCGACGTCCGCAAGCGTCTCCAGGCAGCGCTAGAGATCGGACAGTTCGAGGATCTGTTCACCCTGGAATACAGCGATGACTCACCCCACCGTTTCACTTGAATCGATGCCCGGTGTCGCGCTGCTGCCGCAGGATTTTCCGGAACGACTTAACACGCTCAAAGAGATGACCGGTGTGTCCTGGGAGAAGATGGCCGCGGCGATGGGTGTCGATAGCCGCCAGTTGCACCGCTGGCGGCGAGGAACTGCTCCGAACGGCGAGGCGATGCTCGCGCTAGTTCGGCTCGCGACGCGGGTACCGGACGGTCTGGCAGTGTTGCTCGGTGAAGACCTGATAGTCGTTCCTCAACGTAAGGGCGGTTGATCCGTGGGCCGTCGGCAACAGCGGGTGTACGGGTTGGCGCCATCGCAGTTTCCGGCTGATTTTCCGGTTCGGTTGGCCGCATTCCGCGATGCGGCCGACCTCACTTGGCGAGAGTTGGCCCGCCTGCTCTCGATCAATGTGCGCAGCGTTCACCGTTGGCGAGCTGGAACCAGGCCCGATGCGGGTCACCTGCTCGCGCTGTTGGGCCTGGCGGCTGAGCGAGGCCTGCTGCACCTGCTGCTCCCGGTCGCCTCAGTTTCGAACGACACCACCCATTCGACAGCGACCAGTGGTGCATCATCGCGCTCCAACGGCTCTCCCGAGCTCGACCAACAGGGGGAGCTGAATGAGCGGGCCGGATGAGCCTATCGTTCCTTCCTATCGATGCCTCATGTTGCCGCTCAGAAGAGCTGCGATCCAGTTCAGTGCCAATCGTGGGCTTTGGGTAGGGGGATGTGCTGGCCAATCGCTTCGCCTGCGCGGCGATGATGTTGGTCCCGTCCCGTCCCAACGGTCAATGCGACCGCTGATCATGATCAGCGAGTAGGACAGCGCCCGTCGGCAGCGGGCAAAGACCTGAGGCCGGATGATCGACTGCACATCGCCAGTTTCGTCCTCGATCGTGACGAAGACGGTGCCGTCCGGACCGCGTGGATGCTGGCGCGCGATCGGCCAGCCGGCGACGCAGACACGCCGTCCCTCTTGGGCATCGTAGACCTCAGTCGTCGTGAGCACGCTCGAGTCGAGCGTGGGGCGGATGAACTCCATCACATGGCCCGAGGGGTAGATACCCAGGACTCGGTACTCACCGATCATCTTGTCATAGTCGCTGACGTCATCGAATCGCGGTGGCAGCTCTGTGCCGACAACCGGGAAGGAGCGCTGGCCTGATCCGCTGGGGCGAATCGAGAGCCCGGCCTCCCAGAGCGCCTCGCAGCAGTTGGGAGTGACGGCGTCGAGCGCGCCCGCTTCGATCAGCGAACGCAGTGACTGCGGCTTGATTCCAGTCCGCCGCACCAGCTCGCCAGCATCGACGTAGGGGCCGTGGCGCTCCCGCTCCACAACGATCAACTGGACCGATTCAGGGCCGATGTCCTTGACCATGCTGAGTCCCAGCCGCGCAGAGCCAGCCTCAGGCACACAGCGCACCTGGCTGCGGTTGACGCAGGGGTTGAGGAAGGGCACTCCGAATCGGCGCGCAGCCTGCTTCAGAGTCTCCATGGGATAGAAGCCCATCGGCTGGTTGTTGGCCAGCGCGACGAAGAACTCCAGCGGGTGATGGCGCTTGAGCCAGGCAGCTTGGTAGGCGGCGATCGCAAAGACGTGCGAGTGCGACTCGGGAAACATGTAGTGTCCGTTGATCTTGGCGAAGATGCGCTCCGCGACATCGGGCGGAACAGCGTTGGCCTCTGCGCCGGCGAGAAAGCGTTCGCGGAGGGTTGCAAGCAGATGCTCATTGTTCGCTCGCGCGAACGCGCGCCGCAGCTCGTCGGCCTTGGAAGCCGTCATCCCCGCCACATCAATGATCAGCTGAACGACCTGTTCCTGCCAGACGATCACGCCGTAGCCACGTTCCAGGGCCCGCCGCTCGAGCGGATGCTCATACTTCCAACTGACTCCGTGCCGATAGCGCTCGACGAACTGGTTGACGGCGCTGCCCTGGGTACCGACACCAGGCCGGATTAGGGCGATCTGATAGGCGAGGTCGAGTAAGTTACGCGAGCGGAGCTACTGCGCCATCTTCAACTGGGCCGGCGACTGGAGGAGAAAGACGCCCCTCGCCTGTCCCGCGTTGATCAGGTCGTAGACTTCGTCGTCCTCAGGGTCGATCTGGCTCAGGTCGGGACGTGTGCCGCTGAGTTGCTCAATCAGATCGAGCGCCTCCTCCAGCTGATCGAGCACGGGTAACGAGAGCAGATCGATCTTGGCGAAATTAGCGTCAGCGACGCTGTCTTTGTTCCAATCCATGATGTAACGACCTGCGATCGCGCCGGCCCGCACCGGCACCATCTCCGGGATCGGGGCATCACTGAGGATCATTCCGCCGACATGCTGGCTGAGACCGCGCGGTGCTTACATCAATTGTGGCGCGAGCACGATCAGGTCGCGCCAGCCGTGTGCCTCGAGCTTGCCCCGGAAGGCGGGCAGTCGTTCCATCTCCTCACGCAGCTGGGCGCCGTCGTGCGAGTGGAGATGTTTGGCGAGCATTCGCAGATCCTCCGGCGGCAGCCCGAGCGCCTTGCCTAGATCCTGGACGATCCCCTTGAGGGAGTAAGTGGTGATCGCGCCGCTGAGGACGGCATGGTCAGGACCGAAGTAGCGATGAATGCGGCCGATCAGCTCATCGCGTAGCCCGCGCGGGAAGTCGAGGTCATATCCTTCGGAAGGAAGCGTTCCAGTGAGAGGTTCCAGCGCAGAGGATCGATGTGGCTGATTCCGATCAAGTAGCCGACCAGGAGCGCCACTGATGAGCCGCGTCCACGCCCCGGTGGCCGCTTCTCCAACAGCGTTTCGGGCTCGACCTGGCCGCGCTCTGTCACAATCTGCTGGGCGATCCCGGCGATCTCGCGATAGAGCAGCAGGAACCCGGCCGATGGTGTCGGCCGATCAGCCGAAACTCTTTATCCAACCGCGCCTGCACTGCTCGCGTGAGCGCGCCATAGCGCCGCGCCGCGGCCTCCTCGCAGAGCCGTCTGAGGTAGCTGTCCGGCGTGTAACCCTCAGGCACCAATGGTTGCGGCAGGGTGTAGCCGAGGTCAACGTCGAGGTTGAACTCGCACTGTTCGGCGACGCGCTGGGTGTTGCTGAGCGACTCGGGCAGCTCAGCGAAGAGCTGCGCCATCTCCGCCTCCGACTTGAGATACAGATGATGGTTGGGTTGGTCGAGCGTGCAGTTGTGCTTCGCGGCGACTAACGCGTGCTGCAACCGGTAGCGTTCGGGCGCGTGGTAGTGGGCGTCATTCGTGGCGATGAGCGGTGCATCGTGTTCGCGAGCGAGATGGATGAGCGCCTGATTACGCTCGCGTTCGCCGCGCAAGCAGTTGCGTTGCAGCTCTACGTAAACCGAGTCGGTCCCGTACCACTCGCGGTACTGGCCAAGCAACGCACGCGCCTCGGCCAGGCGACCGGCCAAAACGAGTTGTGCGAGCGCTCCATCGCGTCCGCCGCTGAGCAGGATGAGGCCCTCAGCATGTGCCGACAAATCTGACGGATCGAGTCGCGGCTCGCGCCGGTCGACCTCATTGGCGCGAGTGAAGAGCCGCGAGAGATTGGCGTAGCCAGCCCGTGTCTTGGCCAGCAAGACAATCCGAGAACCATCCGAGAGGGTCAGTTCGCCGCCCGTGATCGGTCGCACCGCGAGGCTGTTGGCCAAACGGGCGAACTCGAGCGCCCCGCAGAGGTTGGTGTCAGTTAGGGCCAGGGCGGACATCCCCAACTCGGCCGCCTTCGCCAAGAGCTCGTGTCCGTGCGAGGCGCCCAGGCCGAATGAGTAGAAGCTCTTCGCGTGCAGCTCGACGTAGGTCATGCTGATTGTCCGTTCACCACCCGCGCTAAGCGGGTTGGCGGTACCAGCGCGCTGCCTGCTCATCGTGGAAGAGCGTGAGCTGCTGGCCGTAGTCCTGGCTGACCCGGTAGTAGGAACAGACCATCGGCGTCGGCTGCCACCAGAGATCAAAACTCCAGCGATCATCGATCCGGACGATCCGCCGCCAACGCTGCCCATGGCGAACAGCTAACAGTTCCTGCGCGAGGTTCTCTTTCACTTCAATCGCCTCTAGGTTGGAGAGCGGACGCATGCTATCCGCCTCGTCGGGATCGATGGAGACCTGGGCCGTACGCAGCTCGGCGGCTGGATGCCAGGGCGCGACCTCCACCAGTCGATGGAGGGCGCGCACCCCGTTTAAGCGTGCCTGCAGCTGACGCTCGATCTCCAGCAGCCGGCGCTCACGGTCGGCCCGGAGGTCAGGGAAGAGCGAGAGCTGGATGTTGCTCGCTCCACTGAGACCGCTGAGCGTTATCGTCATTGCCTCGACCGGCGCCGGCGGATGCTCGCGTTCAAGCCGCCGCTTGATCATCTCAGCGACCCGCTTCCAGTCGTCCGCACCCGTTCGAAAATGGCAAGTCTGCTCCCAGGTTGCGGCTCTGTCCAGTGCGCAGCTCAATAGCGCAGACCAGGAGTAGCGACCCTGCATCGAGGGGCGGGCGTAGGCCCGTTGCAGCAGCCGGTCGACCGCTATGTAGAGCAACGGTAATGAGACACCAGCAGCTGGCAGCGAGATCGTCTCCTGGATCAACTCTTCGCAGCACCGCGGCTGGAGGGGACGATCATCAATGCCGTTGGCGAGTTCCCAAACGCGCTGACCCTCGCAGCCGAAGCGGTCGATCATGGCATTCAACTCCTGCCTGGCCACGTCGCCCACTCTGACCAGACCGAGCCGGTGCAGGTCGGCCCGCAAGTCTGGCGAGCAGGGCAAGAGCTCGATTGAGTGGGGCGAGAGAAACGCGGCTGAATCTCAGAGTACAACGGTCAGGCCCGTTGAGCGTCGTACCCGCGCGGCGACGAAGGAGGTGAACTTGTTCGCTACGACCCCGATCCGCGGTTGCAGGCGTTCGGAGACCGCCTGGATCAGGGCGTCATGCAGCTGCGCCTCGCCGCCGTGCATCGCTTCGAGACCGGCCAGTCCCACATAGGCAAGACCCAGCTCATCAGGTTCGACGCGGTCGCTGACCGCATCCAGGCGCTGCAGAACTTGATCGAACTCATCCTGGTAATGTGGCTCATCCGACTCCAACACCACTGCGTCAGGTTCGAGTGAAAGCGCTTGCTCGAGGTTCTTCCCGAACACCAGACTCGATGCCGCGGGAAGATGGTCGACGACCACCGACCGGTTGCCCGAGCGACGGATGATCACACCGACGCGGTCAGCCAGCTCGGGTCGGCGCACGAGCTTCATTCGCGCACGGAAGTGCCTCACCTCGACACAACCGATCACCCAGATACCCCCAGCCGTGTTCATGGTCAGCCACAAATATAGCAAATGTGTTCTGTTAGGTGAACTGCAGGTGACACAGCGGTCCCACCGACTTAGCGAGCGGACGAAGACTGGGCGGTGGCTTCAGGCGGATGGAGAGATGCGCCTGCTCCCGCGGCTTAGGGATCGGCGCTCATCTGCTGTTCGGGGTTGTTGGACGAGCTGGGCTCGTTGGCTGTGCCGGTGTCCATGAGCTCATCCTCGGACAGGGAGCTGACGGACGTGCCGGGGCGAAACGTGTGGTCAAACGTGTCTGAGTAATGCCACGAATCCATATTCGCCGTCTCAAACTCGAAGTTGTTGTTTGCCGGACAGTCGTCTTCACCGTCGGACCAGCGGAAACAGACGTCGATGTAGTCGGTGCCGTTGCTGTACTCGAGGCGCTGCGCCCGAATTTTGCCGATGTTAACATCTTCGCCATCGATCTCCATCAGCACCGCTGAGCTCTGCTTGTATTGGTTCAACGTCCAGCTCTCGATTGGCACGAACCGTTCCGCGGGGCAGATCCGATCGCCGTCCTCCGGTTTGAATGCGAATTCAATCGCTTCGACGACCTCACCCTCGATTAGCACCATCGTGCGTCGCGCGTAGAGTCGACCGCTGACCGTGATCTCGGGAACCAACACTGTCAAGGTCACCAAGGCAGACGCAGTTGCAGGTGGTGTAGCTTTGTCTTCGACTTCCACCTGTACGGTCTGGCTGCCTGCTTCCGCCTGACAGGTCAGGGCGTACGGGTTCGCCTCTACCTCCACGCCGTCCACTTTGACCGTATAGGGCGCGACGCCACCCGAGACCGACCAGCTCAGCGCGACCTGACCACCGGTGTCGCATGCGCCAGGCGTCGCCTGCACATCTGTCAGGCTCAGACCGCCAGGATTATCATCGTTGGGATTCTCGCCGGGATCGCCACCAGGATCTTCATTGTTGGGGGCATCGCCCGGCTCCTCTGCGGGCGGCTGCGTCCCCTGAGGCGTGGTTGCGCTGACGGTCAGCGTGTCGCTGGCGCTCTTGCCGTAGCGGGGGATCAGATGGAAGGTGTAGGTCGTGTTCGGTTTGAGACCGCTGACGGTGTGCTCGGTGGGCTCTGTCAGTATCCGTACCCACTGCTCATCATCAAGATCAGGCTTGTCACAGTCCGTCGTCTTCGCCGCCTCGCTGACGCACAGCCAGAAACTCGATAGCAACTCGACCTTCGTCAGGGACGCCCAAGAGAGCTCGACCGAGCTGGCGGAGCGTGGAGTGGCTCGCACAGCATCCGCGTCCAACACCGGCAGAGTGATCCCCCGGTCCTGTCTTTCGTGATCAAAACTGCCGCTGCCGTCGGCACGAACTGCGAAGCCGCGTACTCTCCCAACATCGGGATGCGGACAGGAGATGTTAACCGGCGACGCCGTCACCTCTACACCATCAATCCAAACATCGTACTTGCCTACGGTATCTTGCGGCGTCAGCGTCCAAACTACGTCCTCGATCATCTGCCCGTATTCGCAAGTCTCCGGCACATCAGTGAGCTCGAGGACGGGGGCGGCGTCTTCGTCCAGCTCGCGGTCGTAGACGTCGAGCATGACCGAGGCGGTCGCCTGGCCCTCCGTGGCCGTGACCACGAGCTCGGTCGTGGCCACATCACCGTCCAGGTCCGCGCACTCCAGCGTGTGGCGTCCCGTCACCCCGTCCGCCCGCGTCAGCGCCTGGCCGCCCAATGTGAGCGTGACGTCCTCGTCATCGCCAGACGTCCACCAGCGGACGGTCAGCTCCTGCGTCGCGTCGTCGCCAGCCACGTAGCAGGAGGCGGGCGCGACGCTCGCCGTGAGCCGCAGAGCGACTTCCTCCGCATCCCCCTGCGCCGTCATCACCTGGCTCACGAGCGCCGGCTCACCCTGCGTGTACCAGCGCTTGTGCACTCCCGCGCCGTACGTCCAGGAGGTCGGCGCCGTCCCCCGCGCCAGAATGTCGAGCTGGACCTGGGTCAGCCCGACCAGCATGTACTCAGCGTATCGGTGATCATTGACGATCTGCCAATCAATCCCGTGCTTGCTCGCCGAGCCAGTGCCCGTCCTCGCCAACAGCGTCCAGGCACCGCTGCCAACGGTCTTTCGCCCGAACAACCCCACATCGTTCGCCTGGTGCGAGAGTTGCGTCAGATCGGTCCCAGTCCACGCATCGTCCGGATCTGTGGTCTGGTCCCAGCGGAAGCGTACGGTCCCATACCCGCTGGCATGGGGATCGAACGATGCGGTCACGCCGATCGGCGGAGCCGGGTAGTAGACCTCGAACAGGTCGCGCAGGTCGCGACCGGTCACGAGGCCGACGGAGCGGCAGAGGGCTGCACGGTTGTTACGCATCAGCGCCAGGTCGTCATCATTGCGGTCGACGTCGGTCGCGTCGTCCTCCTTGCCATACAACGCGTCGCAGCTCCGGTAGTCAGGCAGTCCGAGCGTATGGCCCAACTCATGCAGCACCGTCTCGGGTTGGATGGCGTCGTGCTCGAAGATGATCAACGCATGGTCCGTGTGTCCCGCAAAGCCTGTCAAGAAATCTCTTCTGCCGTTGGCGTCAGTCCGCCTGGTATGGCACGCTGCAGGCTCCGAGTTCGTGCACTTCACGGCATCCGTGGCTCTGAGCGCCACCACATAGGCGTTGCGTTGCGGGTAGGGAATATCTGCGGACGCGCAGGATGCGGGAATCTCGTCATTGACTTTGTGCAGCGTCAGCGGGTCGATCGGATGGTCATCGCGGTCGACGAGCAGGCCATGGAGGCGCGTGTTCCAGGCCGTGATCGCCTCGTCCAGAAGCCCAAAGAACTCTGGCTCAGTCGTGCAGATCAAGGTTGTGCGGCCGAGGATTAGGTTGCCATTGGTCGGCGCCATGATCACGAAGCCTGTGTCAGAGCCCGGCGCGCCGCTGTCATGTCCAGCCGTTCCTACATCGAGACCAGCAACCCGATCCTGTCCCAGCGCCTGCGCGACCGCCGTCGCTCCATTGCGCGAGGCGAGCAGCTGGTCAAACTTGGCGTCGAGCGCCGCCGCGCTGTTGAAGGGTCCGCCGTCTCCTGTCCAACGACCCAGCTCGTAGAACCTCCACCACGGGTCCGGATCCTCTTCCGGCGGGCCGGCCCAAAGCTGACCGCCGATCTCTTTGGTCGAGTATGACCGATCAATCAACAGCGCGATCCAGGGCTGCTGATCTGCCTCTGTGCCCGTAGTGGTATCCACTACATACAGCCATACCCCGCCGCTGGAGTCCCAATGTCCCATCTGCATGGTCATCCCCTCAGGGATCGTCATCAGCCGCCCCGCGATGCGGTAGGTCTGGCCGCTGCGCAGGATGTGGTCGTGGTCAGCGGTGAGCAGAGCGTAGGTCTTGGCGGTGTCCTTGGCGCGGCCGCCGGTCTGCGACTGATCCGAGACTTCCGCCACAATTTCGAGCACGCCCGAGTCCACGACCGGCGCCTCAGCCAGCGTGCGGCCGTAGGTTGGGTGGGACTGATACGTCCCGTGCGAGATGGCGCAGCTCAGCTCGACCGTGCCGCTCGCGCCGTCGACCGGTTGGCCGTCGACCAGCACGTAGTACGGTGGCTCGCCGCCGCTGACTTCCCACGACACTTCCATCGTCCCACCCGCGTTCCAAGGCCAGTAACGAGTCACCGTCGGGGCTGGCCGATTGCCCGATGCGTCCGGGGCGTGGATCACCGTGTGCATACCCTGCAGCGGCCGATGCACCTCGCAGACATCGGGCGCGCTCACCGTGATTGTCAATGGCTCAGTCGGACTGCCCGGACGATCTGGAATGCCCGGCGGCTCGGGGATTCCTGGATGCTCCGGGGGGCCTGGCCCATATTGAGCGCCTGTGATCGCGCTGAGCATCACCGCCGCCAGAACCGCTGCAACGGCCACGGCAGCCAACCCTAACCGCGGCAACCAGACTCGTCTCTGGTTCATGGCCCGTCCCCTCCCTCTTGTGCTCAAGCTGACAGAATGTATCGCGGCTCTCCAGTTCGATCAAGACCACCCCCAGGATGAATGCTGAAGATTTGCGAACCGCCTTCCGAATGCCAGCGTGGCCCCGTGCCCCGTACCCTCATGAGGAGAAGGACTTTGGCCGAACCGCTCTGCTCGTAGGTGGAGAGGAGCAGGCAGCTCGTGCATCCTCGACGAGGACTGGACTGCCGGGGGATAGTCTCGCAGCACCCTTGCGTGAGCAATCAGCGATACTGGCTAACCACTTCGTTGGCATACCTGGCGTAGCTTTGCAGCCAAGACGCTTCTGTATCAGCAATCGCGAGGATTCTTTCCTTTCATCCAGCGTCAAGTACGTCATATCTCTTGAGTCCTGGCAGGCCAAGAAAAATCGCCGCAGTCCTCAAATATGAGTCGCTGGCATTCGCGAGAAGCTCTTTCGCATAGGATTCAAGTGTGCTGCTCGCATCGAGGGCTTCACGCGCTTCGTAATCGGTTGGGACGTAACCGGCATGAATTACACGGTGCCTCAGCTGGGCGACAGAGCTGTTCCAGCGCCCAAACGCGCCCTTCGCGTCGCGAGTATCCCACCCACCACCAATCCTCGTCTTCATGCACTTCACCATACGTCTTTTCAAACTGCACCTGAACCACTTCGCCGTATCTCCGCTGGGTACGCCGCTCTCCCAGGCCATAGCTATGAGCATACCATTCAGTAGTGACTCTATCGAAGCGTAGGACCAAACGACTCCCGCTGGAAAATCGTACTCTATAAAAATCGCTCGTTCGGCGCGTCTGGCCAACAATACGTATGCCATGGCAGGATCATCCGCCTCTCTCGCTTGCCGGCTACGAGAAGCAGCGACCACCACTCTTTCTACCTCTGCAACTGACATTCCTCCACCCGCTCTCACCTCTGCTCCAAAATGCTCGTTGACCAGAAACATGCCCAGATTCTGAAGCTCATCCTTGCCTGGCTGATAGACACCCCGAGGGATGAGCGAAGCCACCTGATATCTGTTCAAGGCGTGCACGCGATAATCTTTGGTCGCTACAGAATATGCACGAAGCAGCTCATTTACGACGCTCAGACATTGATCAAAACAGTCTGAAATTGCGCGGTCAGGGTCTATCTTGCCATTATTCCATCTCGGAGCAAGTGGTGTTTCGACTTCAAACACTGTTGCATCACGCTTGATCGGCTGTGTGGTATCTGGGCCACGTCGATTTCCCTTGCCATACACGGAACCGTAAGCGCCAAAGGCAGCATCCGTTTGCCATGAGCTCAACAGATCGTCCACTTCAAATCGCATGGTTCTGATCGCAACAAAGCTGCCGCCATCTTGAGGCGCGCGATAGAGTGCTGGCTGGTTCTTGGCTGACTGTGTTAGCAATCCCGTTGGCCAGGGAATATCTTCATCGACATCACAGGTGAACGCCAAGCCTGCCGGGATTGCCGTTGGCCAGGGCACGGGAATAAAGAAATGGACGAGCAACGGCTCGCCTTGCCAATCGTCAAGGAGCGCCGGATTAGTCACCATTGATATGCTCTTGCCTTCCTGTGGAATACCATTACATACTAGTGGATTTCGGGTCGCGCGTGTGGAGGACAAGCCGATTATTCTTCGGGGCGCCAGGCGATGTTGGTCTGGGCGTCGCCTTGGGACAGGGCGCGCTAATGAACGAGCGCCAGCTGCTTGCTGATGTAGGCGTTGTACTGTTTGCGTTCGTTCCGGGCCAGGACCGGGAACTGATCGAGGTTGTAGAGGTGGAAGCAGAGCGCGTCGAGACGCGCCTGGAGCTGACGGCGCTCGGCTGCATCCCAGCGGAATGGCGGGCCGTCATAGCCCAGATCGCGGGCGAAGGGCTGCATGTCGTGAGCCGTATAGGTCAGGCGCAATCGGTTCCGTCGTCCCGCTCGGCCGAAAGCCGAATTCCAGTTGCGTACGCGCGGCGGTCGACCAAAAGGCGCCGCGACCTGGCCAGTCACGCTGGCCTGGACATTGAGCATGAGCGTGGCCGAGGCTTGATTTGGTGTGGTAGCGCTGTCGCTGACGTTGAACGTGAACGACTGCGCGCCGAGTGGGGCGGCGCAGCTGATCGTCTCGGGCGAGTTGCCGAGATTGTCGATGTCGTCGGATGTGACGGTGTAGGGTGCCACGCCCCCACTGACCGTCCAGGACAAGCTGACGCTGCCGTTCAACAGACAAGACGTCGACGAAACATTGGCAGTGATCGCAAATGGCGTTGGTGACGGATTGGGGGTTGGCGTGGTCGACGGTGGAGTTACCCCAACCGCCAGCGTCTGCGTGCGCTCCACCAGGGAATCGCTCTGGTCGGTCACCCGAACGATGATCCGCTGCTCGATCTCTTCTGAGCCATTATTTCGGCAGGTTATGAGCGATGCTACCCGCAGGGGAGTTTTCTGGTCGCCATTCACTCACACCGTGCCAGGAATCTCGCCCGACACATTCCAGGAGACCGTGACACTCTCGCCTGGATAGTGCGCTGTAGCCGCCCATTGTTCTCTTCATTGGCAAGATCGAGAGCGGCAAGTTCTGACGATACGTACTCAAGATCATTGGAACTTTCGCCGTTCTCAAGCCGCTTCAGTTGCTGGAGCGAGAGCTCAGGATCATCGGTGTAGTAGACCTCAGCCTCCAGCTCGGCCAGACTGTACCTCCCAGTCTGGATACCCATTCCCCACAGAGGCTGCTGTGCGTTGAGGTGGTTGATCAGTTCTGCTCCTCGCGCGTCCCCTTGTACGAATCGTCGATAGCGCTCGGGAGCAGTGAGCTTGGTCGCCGCAAAGAGGACGAGCAGCCGCGGGAACGGCACCGGCCTGTTCAACGATTCTCGCGCCGCCAGCGCCACGAGCCTCACACAGTAGTCCATGTCGCGGAGCGAAAGCCCCATTCGTGCCAGGACGATGGGCAGGAAGTGAGCTATCTGTCCGTATGCGTCTGTGTGACGTTGGTTAGGCCGGCCTCGATCTACTTCCTTGAAGAACGTATTCATATCGAATTGCGAGACAAGTGCTCGCAAAACTGCTCCGGGTTCGCGTCCGGCAGAACGAACTCGATGTCGAAGAACCGGCGCAGATAGGTACCGGCGTCGATCTCGCCGTAGATCGACTGCAGCGACTTGACGAGTCACTGCGGTTGACGCCGAAGACGAAGACGATGTGCAGGACATCGAAGATGTGCTTGACTCGCTCCAGCAGCTCGATTGCGAATGTCGGCCGGCAGCGATCAAGTTCCTCGATGATGAACACCAACGGCTGGCCCGTATCTCCCTGGACCTGCTCTGCCAGTTCCTTCAGACCCTGCTTCAGCTCAGCCTTGGCCGCCAGCGCTTGAGCAGGAACGTCTTGCCCGTGCCCAGTGGCCATCAACGCTGATCACGAATGGCGCCGTGAGCGGCGGGAGGGTGGGATGTGTTTCGCTGGTATCGTGCCGCTGAGTCATTGCTTTGGCGAGTGCTGGGACCTAAGTGGTCTCGAGTTGTCGAGCGGGCACATCAACCTCGACCAGGCGGAAGGTGGTCGAGATCGTTGGAGCGGCTTCGCCGTACTCGGCAGGCAACGCCCCGTCTGCCGTGACAAGCGCCTCGCTGTGATGCGCAATGGCGTCGCTGATCGACATCGCAGGCTGCGGCACGGGGGCGCCGTCCTCGATGAGGAACTCGATGTGGGCAGCGAGGGCGTCGCGGATCATCGTCAGCATCTGATCCCAGGTCGCGGCAGTGGTGATGCAGCCCGGCACGTCGGGGGCGTAGGCGACATAGTTGTTTGGAGCCTGCTCAATGACGACGGCATAGGTCATCCTCATCGCGCGCTCCCTCGGAGACCGGCCTGCCTCTGCATACTGCGCCATGCCCCCTTCCGTAGCTGGTCGCTCAGGCTATCGGAGATGGCAGTCTTCCCGAGCTTCTCAGGATGACGATACTGGCGGTTGCAAGTGGATCAACAAGCAACAAACCGACGCCACGCCGTACATCTGTCCGCCGTGCGTGCAAAAGTCCGAAGAGGAACGTGACCGATGACTGACCGAATCGACCTCGAAGAACGAATCCTGGCCGCGCTCAACCGACTGGATGAACTGATCGATGCTCGGATGGAATCGGCAAAGAAGCTTGACCGTGCCGACGATGCAGTGACCGTTCTGACGGCACTCCAGCGTCAGATCGACCTGCTTGCCTTAGCTGAGCGCCTGCCGGGCATGACTCAGATCAACGTGAACTGGAACCAGGGCGAAACTGAAGAAGAAGCTGATCAGGACGTCGACTGAGCGACCAAGCTGAAGCGACCGCAGCGCGCTGACACTGGATGAATTGCCAGGTCGGTTTGCCCGCTGCCGTCCTGAATCCCTCGGTGGTCACGCCTTCGCACAGTCTGTCCAGCTGTAGCCAAGCGCTCGCAGTTGCTCAAACGAACGCACCGCCTGTCGCGTTGCAGCGCTGACTGGAGCGCCGCGCTGGTACGTGCTGCGATCTGCTTCCGCCCCGACTCTGTGACCACTGCCAGGATGGTTAGTGCCATGCGGCCAACAGATGCGCAACTCGGCTCCGTCCGGGCTGTTGATCACGGCGTCACTCTCCGCCGCTCAGAGTGGATCGGCCAACTGTGCGGCGGTGGTGTCGATTACAGCGGGCTCGCCTTCCGGCTCAGCCCAGCGACCATCGAATAGTCAAAGCCACCGCTGTCTACTCCCAACTAGGTCGACTCCGGTGCCGATGCAAGGCACTCGACTAGCGGATAAGCTCGGTGAGGACGAATCTGTGTCGCTCACGGGGCGATTTCAGGGTGCGCGTCCAGCAGCTCGGCCCAGTCCAGGCTAAAGTCGCCTTGCGCCATTAGGCTCGCTGTTGCGCGCCAGAGCTCGTTGAGATCAGCGTCTGGGAACGACTGGATCGTCGCCGCGCGCCGCCTCAAATTCGCGCTCACTGGCGAACTGCCCATCGCCAAAGCGTTCGCGCAAGCCCTCCAGATACGCCCGTTCGGTTGTGGCCCAGCGATCCCAGTTGATCTCGTCCGCGTCGCCGCTGCAGGTGCTGAGAGCAAGGCCGACGGCGATAATCAGGCTGAGGATCAGGGTGTCCAGTGCGGCTGCATTGAGGACTCGATTCGTGACGCATTCTCAATGCTTCACGGGCAGTCTGCCCGAATTGCGCCGAGCGGCGTCGGTCAGCCCGAGCCGCGACGGGCGTAGTACTGGGCGACGTGAGCCGCGCCGCGCTGTTGGCATCACATCCAGCAGTTCTCAGGGCGGTGAGCGCAGGCTAGTGGCTCCGGTCGCCGATGAGCGTGAGTGCATCTCAGAACAGAATCGAGGGCGGCGAGTGGCGCGCCGGACGGCACCAGGCATCCCGCGCTTCGCGGATGGCCTGGTCAAAGGACTCCCACTCTGCGTCAGTGAGCTCGATGCTCACTGACGCATCTGGATCGAAGGGGATTGGCCTCGTGGTTGTTCAAGAACGTGTCGAGATCGAACGGCGTTGGCCAAGAGCAAGTCGCGCTCAGGCGCTGCACGTTGACGCTCGTCCAGTCACCGTCGCGGTTGACTGAGCCGCGTCCGCGGACTTCGACGTACTGGGTGGCCAACGCCAGCATCTGCTCGTTGAATGACGGAGCAAACTTGAGCGACACATAGTCGCCGGCGTAGTCGCGGAGCTGGGCCGTGCCTTGTCCCAGTTCACCTCTTTCAACCAGCCTTGAAGGAACGCTTGATCCATTTGTGAGGAGGAGAGTCTGACAGGCGAGGGACGCTGAATCTTGGTACGACGAGGCCTTGCGACGCTGCCGAACCAGAGAGTCGTGTTGGCGGAAAGGCCGCGGCCATCCCGTAGAGGTGGTCGGCCATGGAGTGAGGCAGGGTCGAATCCTGGCGACCGTTCCAATCGCGCAAAGCGAACAACGCTCGCTGGCCGTAGTCGTCCATTGATAGCTGGCTATCCGCCGTCGGTTCTTGTCTGAAGTCAGCGACGAAGGAGCCAGAACGTGTCGGCGCCAGGCGCAGGCGACTCTGGCGAGTCACCCAGGCTGGCGGCTGGCAGGGGCCGGGTGTTCTGCCGGCGATGTGCATGACCATGAGGCGCATGACATCCTGCACGCCACTCAGGACACACAGGAAATCCGCGGCCAGGACCCCGGCGTCGTCAACGTTGGCACATCGAGCGTCACGAGAAGTAGATCCTGCGTCATGCCCACCTCCTGTTTCGCGTGTCACGATGTCACGCCAAGGGTACGCGCTGCGCCAAGCAACGATGTCGGTGGTGGCGCGGCGACCAAGGTAGCTGGGTGACATACGCTCCGTTGTAACTAGCTGGCCGGCAACACAGTCACGCCCCCGCAGGTGCTCACAGCCTCAGCCGGTGGAGAGAATGCCTTGCTCACATTCTCCGTCTACGGTCGCGAGTACAAGAGACCGAGTCCGCTGGGCATCCGACACGCCATGTCTGATTTCAATCCTCCCGTCTTTACCATCACCGAGCACCTGTGAGGTCGACCAAGACCTCTACGCCGGCGGGTGGTCACGCATCCTGCAGCGGTAGTCCATGTGAAGTCTGGGTGTAGGACGAGATGGCAACGCTGCCGGATGACAGCGGCTTTTTGTCCGATCGCGGGTACATCGAAGATCGATATACCAACCTAGATGTGACCAAGAACAGCATGACGGCGACAGCGGAGTCACCGAATCGCTCAACCTCACCTGGGTGTCTGCGACGAGCGGACGCGGAGTCGGGCTTCTATGTGACTTACCGAGAGCGAAGCGCCACTGGCACGGGAGGACGTTGCCCGCTCGATTCAACCTCCCCGCCGGTCAGCCGGTCGAGTCTCAGCCACGCCTCCGCCCTTGGCATGGGTACTCTCAGCGCCAACAGCGAGCAACCCGATGAGGACTGTGACGGGGCCAAAATAGCCGGCTAACTCTAAGCTTCATCAGAGTGAGTGATCAGTACCAGCCAAGACGAACCTTGCGCCTTCCTGGCGCAACATCTGATACGGGTTGATGCAGCGGAGGCCGAGACCAATGCACGCGTTCGGTATCTTAATCTTCCTGCTCGTGTCGGCAGGGACCTCATGCGAAACGACGATGTGGCTGTATGCCAGCGCATGGGCGACAGCCAGTAGTCCGCAACCTTCAGGAATGTGGAGATCGCCGCTGGATCATAGTCCTGTCCGCTCGCCCAATCGCTGACCTGCCGCAGAGCAGGTATCACCAATGCGTCCGGCGCCAGAAAGAACCTCTCGCCGCGTGCCTCGGCCCAGTCCGATAGGTCGTCGCCGCCCGACCGCAATTCATCAGCGACCTTCTCGATGCTCGCCACCGTGCCCGCCTCGCTCTCACGAATCAACCAGTCCCAGAATGCCGGAACGAAGTCGAATCCATAATGCAGATTCTTGGCTTGAATAAAGACGTTGGCATCGAGCAGATACATGGCTAGTCCAACACGCCCACTTCCCGACCGAGCGCGTTGAATGTCTCCGTCTTCGATATACCGAGCATCCGCAAAGCGTCGCGATAGAGCGTCTGGCCTTCGAGCGTACTCACCACCAGCGCGCTCGCGAACCGGCGGCTGACCCGAACCGCTGTCGTCTTGTAGAAGTTGCCGCCGCCCGCGCCCCGCGGTCGATTCTTGAGGCGAGCGAGCTCTTTCCGCCAGGCGAGGTTGAACGTTTCACGGTCGAGCCATTCGGCGTCCAAGAGCCGTCGCAGGACGACCAGAGTGCTGACCTTATAGAGCTGCGCGAGACGAGTCGCCGCGTCGGACAGGTCTTCAGTCTGGCGCAACTCGGTACGCAGCGTTTCGAGCGGCGCCAGGAACTCAGCCGCCGCCGCATTGCACCAGACCTCCTCGCGTTGCGAGTGCTGCGCGGGTCCCCCGCCGACATCCGACAGCGCGGATTCGCCGAGCCAGAGATGCGCCAGCTCGTGGGCGAGCGTGAACATCTGGGCCGCCTTGGCGTCCGACCCGTTGATGAACACCAGAGGAGCCAGCGGATCGGAGAGGGCGAAGCCGCGAAACTCGTCCGGATCGAGACGGCGGTGAGTATTGCTCATCACGACCCCGTTCACCATGACGAGCACTCCGGCGTCCTCAGCCTGGCGAATGAACAGCCGCAAGGCCTCCGACCATGTGGCGCACGCTTCGCGATCGCTTGCCTCGAAGCCCAGCGTCGCACGCATCTCCGCCGCCACGACCGCCGGCGGTGCGTCCACCGCAGCGCTGCCGACAAAGCTGACCGCTGGTTGCTGCGTCCGTCGTGCGTACTCCCGATACCAAGCCTGCCGCTCCTGGCAGGCGTAGATGGTGTCCAACAAGTCGGGACTTGGCCGAGCCACACTCTGTCCCGCGACAGTACGAAAGTCGGGAATTGGAACCGCTTCCTCTGGCGGCGCACTGAGGAAGAGATAGCCGACCGGCACATGAACAGCGCGAGCGAAGGCTTCAAGCTGCTTCAAGGTAGGCTGAACCTCACCGGTCTCCCAGCTGGACAGCTTCGCGAATTTCTTGGTCAGCTCTTCCTGCGAGAGGTCGGCGCGCTCACGCGCCCAGCGGAGCAGGTCGGGGTTCACGGCGACACGAATCATCCAGTGCGCTCCCCCAACTGTTTCCCTCTGACTAGCCTAGACGCCCGCCAACTTCGCAGGCGGGGTTGAGAAGGCCTGAGGTCGTCTAGCCTAGCGCTCGCCGTAGATCGGTCAGCGCATGATCGAGCTCACGCCCATGCCGCTCAATCTCGGTCAACAGCTCCATCGGCGTGCGGGTGTCGGTTTCGTCGGGGCGATGCGGATTGACCGCCTTGAGGTCGTAGTTGTTGGCCTCAATC
>RKRS01000201.1 GCA_007571275.1 Dehalococcoidia bacterium | reverse complement strand
TGCTCTATTGGGAACGGAACTCGATGTCGCAGGTGGAGGCCGAGCTGAAGTCTCAGCGTGTGCTGAGCGAGTAGCTCTCGGCCGGAGCCCCCTCAGTCGCTGCGCGACAGCGCCCCCTTGGGGGCGCTCTAGATGTGGCGCGTATCATGAGCCTGCGAGCATATCGATCGATTTGAGGAGGCTGGCATGTCTGAGCGATACGATGTCGCCGTGGTTGGGTTGGGCGCGATGGGCTCGGCGACAGCCTGGCATCTGGCCCGACGCGGGCAGCGGGTGATCGGCTTCGACCGCTTCCACCCGCCGCATATGTTCGGCTCCACGCACGGCGACAGTCGCGGTATCCGCGAGGCCTACTACGAGGATCCGTCCTACGTGCCCTTCGTACGCCGCGCCTTTGACCTGTGGGACGAGTTGTCGGAGACGATCGGCAAGCCGCTGTTTCGTCGCACCGGCGCCCTGACCTTGGGCGTCGGGGATTGCAGCATGGTGCAGGGCGTGCTGGCCAGCGCGCGCGAGCACGACATCGCGGTCGATCTGCTGGATGCGTCTGAGCTGAAGCGGCGCTATCCCGCAGTGCTCGCGACTGATGATCTGGTCGGCGTCCTGGAGCATCGTGGTGGGATGATCGATATTGAGACCGCGATCAATGGCCAGCTCGATCAGGCGGCCAAGCATGGCGCTGATCTGCACTTCGATGAGCCGGTCGAGCGCTGGCTGCCTCAGGACATGGGCGATGTGGAATCGCCGATTGTGATCAACACGGCCAACGGGCGCTACGAAGCGGATCGAATGGTCGTCACGGCGGGCGCCTGGAATGCCGGTCTGCTGGGCAAGCTGAATCTACCGCTGACGGTCACGCGACAAGTCATGTTCTGGTTTGAGCCGAAGCGCAATCCGGAGCAGTTCGCGGCTGGAGCGTTGCCATTCTGGATGTGGGAGCGCGGGCCGCAAGACTTCGCCTATGGGTTTCCTGACGTCGGCAAGGGCTTCAAGCTGGGCCACCACCAACCGTTGGACGAGGTTGAGCCGTCCGGCTACAACCGCGAGCTGACTGAAGGTGACGAAGCGAACATGCGCGAGTGGCTGGAGCGCACCTTTCCCGATGTCGGCGGCGAACTGTTGCGCGCGGAGACCTGCCTCTATACGCACACGCCAGACGCGCATTTTCTGATCGATATCCATCCCAAGCGGCCAAACATCGTGCTGGCCAGTCCCTGTTCAGGACACGGATTCAAGTTCGCTCCAGCGATTGGCGAAGCGCTGGCCGACCTCAGCATGTATCGCAAGACCGAACACGACCTGCGCCTGTTCCGCGTTGACCGCTTCGTCAAACCACTCTCCGAACAGTCCGAACAGCCAGCGCAAACAGCGGCCGGGGATTAGCCAGGATGCCTCGCGGAGCGCCCCAGCGTATCGCTGTCGTCGGCGCCGGCGCGATCGGCAGCTACTACGGCATGCGCCTCGCTCAGGTCGGCCACGATGTTCGCTTCCTGATGCGTCGTGACTACGACGCCGTCAACTTGGGCGGCTTGCATCTGAGTAGTCCACTCGGCGACCTGTCACTACAGTCACCGACGATCGAGCGGACGTCAGAAGCGCTAGCCGCGCACGGACCAGTCGATTGGCTGTTGATCGGTCTGAAGGCGACCGCGCTTCCACAGCTCCCGAGTCTCGCCAGACCATTGCTCTCGGACGGAACGCGCGTCCTGGCCATCCTGAACGGGCTCACGATCGAACAGGAAGTCTCCGGGTACTTGCCTGGCCATTCGGTGTTTGGCGGCATGGGTTTCATCGGTGTCAGCCGCGGCGAGCCGGGTCGCGTCAACCATCAGGAGTTCGGCGCGCTGAATGTTGGTCACTACGGAGACGATCCTGACGAGCTCGAGCGGGCTGTCAATCTGTTCGAGGGCACGGTCGTCGAGATTCGACCCGAACCATGCTTGCTCAAGGCGCGCTGGGAAAAACTGGGCTGGAACATTCCCTTCAATGGCCTCTGTGTTGTCGCCGGCGGCGCCTCAGCCGATCAGATTATCCACAATCCCGCGCTCCGTGACGCGGCCGAGCGGACGCTGCGAGAGGTGCTCGCAGCCGGCAACGCCGATCTGGCAGCGCAAGGTCAGGATGCGCGGATTGATGTCGAAGATGTGGTCGAGCGCTACATGACGCTGACCGCCGGCATGGCCCCCTACCATCCAAGCACGAGCATCGATTTCCGCGAAGGCCGCCCTCTCGAGGTAGAGGCAATGTTCGAGATCCCCGCAAGCCGGGCGTCCGAGCTAGGCGTGAAGGTACCGATGATGTCAATGTTGGCAGCGCTGGCGCGTCTGTTGGCGGGTAGCTAATCTGCTGCCTCTTCGTACATCACCCAAATGTGCGCAAGTTCATGAAGTTCTGACTCTCCAGGTTGCCTGACCTTAACGCTAGGTGGTGAAGCCAGGCGTCGGCAGTCAAGATCGGGATCATTGGATAGTGCGTCGAGCCGGCCGCGAGCACCACCGCGTCTGTGAGCCCGACCAGCTCGAAGCTGTCTATGTCGGCTGCCGTCGCGCCGAGGACGATCAGCTCGTTGCTGGCTTGAATCAGGGCTCTGAGCTGTTCTGTCAATGCCGTCCGCTCCGGATCGGCATGAGTCCGAAGTAAGTTGGATGCCTCGGTCAGCGTGTTTGGTGTGACGTATATCGGAGAATCACTCAACAGCGCGCGTAACACCTCATAGTCGCTAGGAGCATAGTGTTGGAGTCGTCGGTGCCGCCTGATGATGTCTGGATCAACCGTCCCGGCGACGAGCAGTACCAATAATTCCGAATCGACAAGATATCCCTGTGCCACGCTTTCAGGATGTCTGGGTGATCCCGGAGTGGTCCTGCACCGATGTTGCTTGTCCGTCGGAATCGATCTGCACGACCTTGTATGACCGCGGCCGTCGTTTCATGCGGATAGAGTTTGACCAATCTTCCGGCGCTGGATCCCACCTGCGAGAGAACCCGATCGTGATCAACCAGCCGCCACTTTCTTCGTTCGGAAAGACCTCTTCCAACCCCACGTTTTCGATCTGCTCAGAGCCGAACACCTCTTCGACGTACTGCCGAGCGGTGTGGACGGCCTGTTTGACCTCTTCGTACATGGTCCTGCCTCCTGGGGCATCGATGGCCTTATCGTACCGTCTGTTCCAGCGCCTGACGCCACTCTTCCAGCGCGGCTGACCTTGACTGGGGCGTGTTCCAGTGCAGCGGACGCGGACTTGTGCTCGGCAGCGCGATCAGCTCCGCTTCGAGATTTGGAAACGTACGGCGAAACTCTCTCGACCGACGGCCGTTGAGCAGGATCGGAAACGGTCCGCGCGAGCGTAACAGCGCCTCGATCTGATTGGGCGCCGGTTCGCGGATCATCTCGTCGCCCGAGCCCTGGCGACGGACCTGCCTGTAGAGGTCCCAGATGGCGAGGCGCTTCGACCGCACCTGCTCGACACGTTCCTCATATGGGGCGGTTGCATTCGCGATTACGCCGCAGTGCCGCATGGCGCGCCAGAACCAGTTCTGCGGATGCGCGTAGTACTGCTGCCGTTGCAACGACTGCGCGCTCGGGAACGAGCCCAGGATCAGGGCGCTGATCTCATCCGCAGGCAGGATCGGGCCAAGCCCCTGGAGCGGGTCTTCGCTCAACGACGCGGCCCTGCGCTATTTGGCGGGGAAGACTGGTTCGCCGCCAATAATGCCAGACGCTTCCATCTCCTGCAGATCGCCGGCGCTCAGGCCGAGATCATCGGAGAGCACTTGCGTCGTGTGCTCGCCCAGCAGCGGGGCGCGGACCAGCGGTACATCGCTCTTGGACATCCGTGGCGCCCAGCCGAGCAATCGGATGTTGCCGTGTGTCGGGTGCTCGAGGTCGTGCACGAACCCGCGCTCCTCAAAGTGCGGATTGTGGAACAGGTCGTAGGTGTCGAGTACGGCCGAGCAGGGCACGCCCGCCGCTCCGAGCTCGTCCATCACTTCCCACTTGGTACGCGTCTTGGTCCACTTGGCGATCTCGGCGTAGAGCTCCTTGCCGTTCTCGTTGCGCTTCCACATGTCCTCGAAACGCGGATCGACGAGCAGCTCGGGTCGGTCGATGACGGCGCAGAGCGTGTCCCACATGCGACTGGTCACGACCATGATGTAGACCCAGTCGTTGTTGCCGCCGCGCGCTTCACTCTCGGGGGTGGACTTGCAGGGGTAGAGGTCGGTCGGCGCGCCGGCCGCGTTGCCCCGACGCGGAGCCACTTTTTCGCCCCACTCGGCGAACGAGATGCGCGTGCGCATGAAGTAGGTCATCGCCTCCTGCATGGTGATCTCGATGAACTGACCTTCGCCAGTGCGTTGTCGCTGGACGTACGCAGCGGTGATCGCGAGCGCCAACTCGACGCCCGTGCCGGAGTCGCCGACGGTTGAGCCGGGCAGCATCGGCGGGCCGTCAAACTCCCCGGTGACCGAGAAGGCGCCCGCCGCCGCCTGGGCGATCATGTCGAAACACTTGTACTCCGACCATGGCCCGGAGAGACCGAAGCCCTTGAGTCGGCCGTAGATGATCGACGGGTGTACTTCCTTCATCACCTCATAGGTGAGATTCAGCCGCTCCATCACGCCCGGGCCGTAGTTCTCGACGAAGACGTCGTAGTGGGGCAGCATCTCCAACAACAGCTCACGACCCTTGGGGTCCTGCAGGTTGATCGTGACCGAGCGTTTATTGGAGTTCCAGTTGATGAAGTAGGGGCTGTTCAGCGTGCCGGTACGGACGCCGCGTCCGGGGTCGCCGACGCCCGGTTGCTCGACCTTGACGACATCCGCACCCAGCCAGGCCAGCGCCTGGGTGCAGGATGTGCCCGCCTCGTACTGAGTCATATCCAGGATGCGCATTCCATCGAGAGCCGGCATGGAGTCCTCCGTCGGTCAGTCTGTTACATGCATGATAGTCAACGGCGGACGCCCCCTCAGTCGCTGCGCGACAGCTCCCCCAGGGGGGAGCTCTTCTTGTATCTCCCCCTCTGAGGGGATGCCGTGATCCCTTCCCAAATCTCCCCCATTGGAGGAGATGCCGTAGGCAGAGGGGGCGCTCAGCGACGCGGAGCCCCTTCAGACACTACGTGACAGCTCCCC
>RKRS01000087.1 GCA_007571275.1 Dehalococcoidia bacterium | reverse complement strand
CCCCACCCGGCGGATGGGCGTTCGAGTTTGACAACGACGTGTACCCGGACGTTGACGACACCGCCGTCGTGCTGATGGCGCTGGAGCGCATCCCCATGCCCGGGCTGGAGTCGGAACGCCAACTCGCCCTGGACCGCGGACTGCACTGGATGCTCTCAATGCAGTCATCCAACGGCGGCTGGGGCGCATTCGACGTCGACAACGACAAAACCTTCCTGGCGGAGATCCCGTTCGCCGACTTCGGCGAACTGCTCGACCCGCCAACCGCCGATGTCACCGCGCACGCGCTCGAGTACATCGGTCAGCTGGGCTACAGCGGTCAGTATCCACCCGCCAGTCGCGGCCTGCGGTTTCTCTATGACCTGCAGGAACCGGATGGCTCATGGTGGGGTCGATGGGGCGTCAACTACATCTACGGTCTGGGCGCGGCGCTGCCCGCGCTTGAGGCGCTGGGCGAGCCGATGTCCGCCCCGCCAGTGCGCAACGCCGCCGAGTGGCTCTTGCGTCACCAGCTGGCTGATGGCGGTTGGGGCGAATCCTGCGACACCTATGCCGATCCGTCACTGCGTGGACTGGGACCATCAACGCCCTCACAAACGGCCTGGGCGTTGATGGCCCTGATCGCCGCCGGCGAGGCCGAGCACGAATCGGTCGCCAGGGGCATCCGCTATCTCATCGAGCGCCAGCGCGAGGATGGCGCCTGGGACGAGCCGGAGTTCACCGGCACCGGATTCCCCAGTGACTTCATGATCAACTATCACCTCTACCGTCACTATTTCCCGCTCATGGCGCTGGGACGATACGAACGAGCAGTCGCGCCCGGCTAGTCGATGCAACCCAACGCTGCTCCGCCAACCGATATCCATATGCCCCGACCGTGCGCTGAGTGGTCGGTCGGCTTGACTGCTGCGGAAACGGCTAGCATGTCAGATCAATTACCCGTGAGCACGGAACGCATGGGAGGGGGTGCAGCGTGACTATGGCGCATGACGCGAGCGCAGACATCGAGATGCACCAACTGCCTCTCGATCTGCGACGCGGCGATCACACCGTCCGGCTTCGCCACCTCGCCAGCGACGACGGCAACGCGCTCCTGGATTTCGGCCGTCGGCAGCCCGACGAGGATCTGCTCTTCCAGGAGCGCGACATCACCAACGTGGCCGATATCGGCGACTGGATCCACGAGACAGAAGCCGGCCGCATTCGCTCGGTCGTCGCCGAAGAGAACGGGGAGATCATCGGCTACGCGACTATCGAGCGCGGTCGCCTGCGCTGGACTCGCCATGTCGCCGAAATCCGCGTGATGGTCGATGTTGGCGCCCGCCGTCTTGGGCTTGGCCATATCATGCTTGGCCTCGCCTTCGAGAGCGCCCTCAGCGACGACGTCGCCAAGATCATCGCCCAGATGACGCCAGACCAGGTCGGCGCGCGGAAAATCTTCGAGCGCCTCGGCTTCGTCGAGGACGCCGTCCTCACCCGTCACGTCGCCTCCGCCGACGGCGAACTGCACGACCTGCTCGTGATGCGCTTCGACACCAAACAACGCATGATCTGCAAGGAATGCGGCCAGGCCGTCCTGACCCTCATCCCGATGCAGGGCAAACAGCTCTGCTGGGCCTGTTACGAGATCCTCGATCACGAACTTGGGGCGGGATAACCAGGTCAGCGGGCTGTGGAGGACCACATGGCGGAGCGTCGAGACCACACTTACAAGATCATTGAGCTCGTCGGCTCTTCGCCTGACGGCGTTGACCAGGCGATCCGCAACGCAATCTCCCGCGCCGGGGAGACGCTCAGGAATCTCGACTGGTTTGAGGTGCGGGAAATTCGCGGCCCCATCCAGAACGGCGAGATTGGCTGGTTTCAGGTCAAACTCGGCGTCGGTTTCCGTATCCTCGATCCGGACGATCTCAAAGACGACTAAGGCGACTCGCAGGCATCAGATCCAATGACCACAACCAGTACGGGCCTGGCGTTCGCCGGCGACTCGGCCGACGCGCTGCGCTGGTGTCAGCGATATGCACGACGACACGGCGAGAACTTCACCGTCGTCAGCTGGTTCCTGCCACGTGAGCTACGCGCTCCCATGTTCGCGGTCTATGCATTCTGTCGCTTCACCGACAACCTTGGTGACGACACGGACGCGGAGCCGGCTGAACGCCTCGATCGCCTGGATACCTGGCAGGCAGACCTCGAGCGCGCTTTCAATCAGCCACAACCGCAGCACCCGATCAACATCGCTCTACAGCACGTTGCCGGGTTCAAGCCGCTGCGCGTCGATCCGTTTCGTCGCCTGATTGAGGCCAATCGTCTCGACCAACGTCAGTCCCGCTACGACACCTTCCAGGACGTGCTCGACTATTGCGACCTCTCCGCGAACCCGGTGGGAGAGATGGTGCTGGCGCTCTGGGACATCGATACGGATAGCGAAGAGGGTCGCTATCGACGTGACCTCTCCGACGCCACTTGCACGGCGCTGCAAATCGCCAATCACTGGCAAGATGTCCGTCGCGATTACCTGGACACTGGTCGTCTCTATCTACCGCTTGAGGAGATTCACGCCTTTGGCCTGACCGAAGAGGACATCGCTGAGGGCATCCGCCGCCGACAGTGCCCGGACGCCTATCGGACCCTGATGCGCTTCCAGGTCGATCGCGCTGAGGCCTGGTTCCGCAAGGGTGAACGCCTGATCAACGAGGTACCACGCGAACTTGCGATCGATCTGCGTCTCTTCACTGACGGAGGACGCGCGGTGCTGAAGACCATTGAACGCCAAAATTATGACACGTTGAGTCGCCGACCGAAGGTCGGCAAACACACGCGCGCCTGGCTCGCGCTACGCGCAGCCGTCCAACTCAAACTAACCTGACCACACCATGCAACGTCGCTTCGATCCGCATATCACCGACGCATACCGGCAGTGTCAGTCCTTCACCCGCCAGCGGGCGACCAACTTCTACATCGCCTTCTCCGCCTTGCCGCGGCACAAACGCCAGGCCATCTACGCCGCCTACGCCTACGCCGGTACGGTCGATGACGCCGTCGACGATGCTGGCAGCCAGGCCGAGCGCGCTGCGGCCTTGAGCCAGGCCCACGAGTTGCTCCATGCGGCCTACAGCGGAGGCCGGGCCGAACCCGCCTGGCTCACGACCGGCCTGGCCGACGCGGTCGAGCGCTACGACATTCCTCGCGATCACTTCGAGGAACTCGTGCTCGGCATGGAGCAGGACCTCACCCATACGCGCTACGACACCTGGGCTGATCTGGAACAGTACTGCTATCGAGCGGCGTCCGTGATCGGCCTGATCTGCATCTGTATCTTCGGCTACGACCGCACGCAGACTCAGCTCGCGACCCGCTCGGCCGTCGCAATGGGCAAAGCGCTGCAAATCACCAACATCATGCGAGATGTCAAGGAAGACGCTGAGCGGGGTCGCATCTACATCGCCCAGGCAGACCTGGAACTGCACGGCCTTTCCGACGCAGACATCCTCGGTCACGTGTACAACGACGCCTTCCGCAATCTGATGGCCGACTATGCGCAGCGCGCCTACGCCTTCTACCACGAGGGTGACCAGCTGATCCCGCTGTTGAACGGACCTCGTAGCCGAGCCTGTTGCAACGGACTGCAAGGCGTCTACCGCATGATCCTCGACGCCATCGTCGAACGCGAGTACGACGTCTACAGCCAACGAGTCTCACCGTCCAGGCTGGGACGAGTGATCCGTCTGCTGGAGCTGTGGCTGCTGGGCGCGATGCCCAACGCTGCTCGCATTGGCTAGCGCCACCGTGAACAGGTATGGCAGCGAAGCTCCGATCGCGGTCATTGGCGGCGGCCTGGCCGGCCTGAGCGCCGCCCTGGAGCTGATTGACGCCGGAAAGCGCGTGGCGTTATTCGAGCGGCGTCCGTTTGTGGGTGGTAAGGCGTATTCGTTTGACGATCCGAACTATCGGGTCAGACTCGACAATGGCCAACACATCACCATGCGCTGCTGCACCGCGTTCCAGGCGTTCCTCGAGCGGATTGATTGCGCCGACATCGTTCGCTATCAGGAGCGCCTCGAAGTGGCGGTGATCGATCCGGAATCACTCGGACGCCGCGTCAGTCTGATCTCTGCGAAGCAGCCACGCAGCCTGACGCGGCTGGGATTGCAACTGCTACCGGCGCCGCTACACATGCTGCCCTCGATGCTGACCTACGAGCACCTCAGCGTCCTGGAAAAAACGCGTCTCGCCCTCGCCTTCGAACCGATTCGCAAGATGAACGAACCGGAGCGCCTGGCCCTGGACCGCACCTCATTCGCGGCCTGGCTACAAGATCACTACCAGACTGACCGTGTGATTGAGCGATTCTGGGATCTGATCATTCTCCCGACCTGCAACGACCGCTGCCGCGACGTATCCGCGACTCAGGCCATCCAGGTCTTCCAGGAAGGATTTAGCCACGACGCGAGCGCGGCCGACATTGGCCTGTTCACACGCGGACTCGGCGAAGTCGCCGATACAGCGCTCGAACATCTACAGGCGCGAGGCGCGCGAGTGGAGCTGAACACCACCGTGAGTGGGATCGCAACCAGTGGCGTCGAGGCCGCTGCCATCCATTACGGACGCAATCAGCAAATCGATATCAGCGCGGTGATCGTCGCCCTGCCGCCCGGTCACGCGTTCCAGCTGATTCCCGCCGGCTGGCGACGTCGCGAACCATTCTGGCGTCTGAGCCAACATGAAGTAAGCCCAATCGTCAACGTCCACATGCAGTGGGATCGAGCGGTGATGAAGCGCGACTTCGTGGCGGTGCTCGATCCTGACGCACAGTTCATCTTCCATCGCTCACAGATCCACGGTTGGCGGACGCCGCCGCACTGGATCTCGGTATCACTCAGCGGCGCCCACGATCTCGTCGACATCCCGCAACCTGAGATCGTTGAACGGGTCGAGCGCGCGGTGCGTCGGGCGTTGCGAGGCACGGATGGAGCCACGCTCCTCGCGACGCGAGTCGTCAAGGAAGCGGAAGCGACATTCCGACCTCAACCCGGCACAAACGCACACCGCGTCGGCCCACGAACGTCCATCCCCAATCTCGCCCTGGCTGGCGCCTGGACCGCGACGGGCTGGCCGGCGACGATGGAATCCGC
>RKRS01000185.1 GCA_007571275.1 Dehalococcoidia bacterium | reverse complement strand
CGGCCGCAGTTCGTCCGATTCGTGGTTCCGCGCGACGAAGTCACCATCCTCGACACCTGGCGAACGACCGGCATGCGCGGCACCGGCAGCCACGACGTCGAGGTGCATGACCTCTTCATCCCCGACGAGCGCAGCTTCCCGCCTCGTCTGTCACGGCGTTCAGTCCTCGGCGATCCACTGCGCCATCCCGCGTGGCTGCTGCCCAAGCACATGGGCGTGCCGCTCGGGCTCGTGCAGGCAGCGCACGACGAGGTGCGCGAGATTGCAAAACAGCGCGTCGCCGTGCGAGGCGCTCTGCGCGACGACGCCCTCACCCAGTCAACGCTCGGCGAGACCGCCGCCAGAATCGGCGCCTGTCGCGCCTATGCGCTTTCAGCCGCCGAGACCGCCTGGCAGGAAGTTTGCGCCACCGGTGAGATCTCCGACCACAATCGCGCGCAACTGCGTCTGGCCATCACTTTCGTCCACCGCGAGTGTGTACACATCGTCGAGCAGCTCTACGCCGTCGCCGGATCATCTGCGCTCTACGTCGAGCGTTCGACCCTCGACCGCCGCCTGCGCGACATGCACGCCATGAACCAGCACGTCGTGCTGGGCGCCTCAAACTATGCCGTCGCCGGCCGCGTACTGCTCGGCCTCGAACCCCAGGCTCCCTTCTGGTAGTTCTGCGAGCTGCTGCTGGTTACCAGGTATCGATGTTGGGCCGTCGACCACGACGAATCGGCTCAGGATTCTCGCAGGCCATCAATCCACGCACGATCCAGCGGCGTGTCTCGGCCGGATCGATCACGCCGTCGTTCTCATGCACCGAGGCGGAATTGATCGCGTTGCCCCTCCAGTACGCCCGCGCGACCAGCTCCTCGTATCGGGCAGCGCGTTCCTCGATATCCTCAATCGCCGCCAGTTCGGCCCGTTCGCCCAGGCGAACGGCGGCTTCGAGGTTCATCCCGCCGAGCTCAGCCGTCGGCCAGGCGAGGGCAAACAACGGCGCTCGCGAACTGCCCGTCATCATCGCCTGCGCCGCGAGGCCATATGACTTCCTCAGGATCACCGTGAATCTCGGCGACTGCGCGTTGGCCAGGGTGACGAAGACGTTGTTGCACTTGCGGGCCAGGCCGGTACGCTCGACGTCGGGCCCGACCATCATGCCCGTCGTGTCGACGAGCACCAGGATGGGAATGTTGAAGCAGTCGCAGAGCTGAGCGAAGCGGCAGAGCTTGTCCGCGCCCGGACTGTCGACTGCGCCGCCGAGGTGCTCATTGTTGTTCGCGATCACGCCAATCGGGTGGCCTTCGATCCTGACCAGTGACGTGATGATCCCGACGCCGAACTCAGCCCGCAGCTCGAGCACTGAGTCGATGTCCGCCATCTGTTCGATCACCTGGCGCACGCTGAACGGCCGCTTGCGATTCTCCGGAATGGCGTGTCGTAGGACTCGCTGATCGACGCAATCCCAACTGGCAATCGATCCCTGAAAGTAGGAGAGGTACTGCTTGGCGGCCGCAATCGCTTCATGCTCGTCGTCGACCAGGATGTCCACGCTGCCAGCCGGGCCGAGGTCGGACATCGGCCCGATCTCCTCCGGCGTAAACAAACCGAGTCCGCCGCCTTCGATGGTCGCCGGTCCGCCCATGCCGATGTTCGCGTCTCGGGTGGCGATGATGCAGTCAGTGATCCCGAGGATCGACGCGTTGCCGGCAAACGTTCGCCCGGCCGTGATCCCAATCATCGGCACCGTGCCGCTGATCCGCGCCATCATGTCGTACGTCGGAACCCACTGGCCGGCTGCGGAGATGTCGGAGAAGTCAGTATCCCCCGAGCGCCCGCCCGCGCCTTCAGCCCAGACAATCAGCGGCGTGGCCTGCTCATCGGCAAATTTGATCACACGGTCGGTCTTTTGGTGACCCATCATTCCTTGGGTGCCGGCCCAAACGGTCTCGTCGTACATGGCAACCAGCGTGGTAGCGCGATGCTCATCGAACAGATCACCGTTGACCGTGCCGATGCCCGTGATCATCCCATCAGCGGGCGCGCGCACTCGCATCTCCGCTCTCGACATGATCCGGTGTCGGGCTGGTAGAACGAGCTCGCCCATTTCGACCCAACTGCCAGCATCGACCAACTCGGACAGGCTCTCGCGCTGTGTCAGCTTGCCCTTAGCATGGCGACGCTCGACCCACGCCTGGCGATTCTCGTCTGATCCGACCGCCAGTTCGTCAAACAGCCGCTGCAGATCAGGTCGAATGTAATCGAGATCAATCTGTCGCTGCGCTTCTATGATCGCCTCGCCAACATCCGCTCGCTCGATGAACGCCAGCGGATGACCTTCATAGACCACATCGCCCACTGCGACCGTCAGCTGTCGTAAGTACCCGCCAATATCCGAGTTGATCACGTGTTCCATCTTCATGGAGTCCATGACAAACAGCTGTTGCCCGACGCGAACCTCATCGTTCTCCTCAACGAGGATCTGGATGATCGTCCCTTGCAACGGCGAATGGATCGGTTCCGTGCCGGGCGGACCCGCGATCTGGGGAGCCGGTTGAGTGCCCGGATTTACCGTCGCGACCGCCTGCTGCGCACGCGTGCCTGAACCCTCGCGGAAGTAGTTCAGGCCGGCCAGGGGATCGCGAGTGTCAAGCTGCGCCCCAGCCAGCCCGACCTCGAGCGGTCCCGAGCCGTTCGCCGCGAGCGCCGCCTCTGGCGGGGCCGCGAGCTCGGCGATGTGATCGTCGACCCAGCGCGTGTAGATCGCTCCCGAGCCAAAGTCAGCGTGGGCGAGCGACCGCTCGAGAAACAACAGATTGGCCTCAACTCCCTCGATCTGGAACTCCGCCAGCGCACGCCTGGAGCGTCCCACCGCGTCTGAAAAATCCGTCGAGGCGGAGTAAGCAATCACCTTGGCGAGCAGGGAATCGAAGTTGGGATTGGTCGTGTAGCCCGGATATCCGTATGTATCGACACGAATGCCCGGTCCTGACGGTAGCTCAAACGTCGTCAGCATTCCCCCCGATGGTCGAACATCGCCATCGGGTTCCATCCGCTCCATATTGACCCGCGCCTGGATCGCGTATCCACGCGGCGTGGGAATCTCGTTCTGCGACAGACCGATGGCCTCCAGGCTGTCACCCCCCGCCAACCGCAACTGCGTGCGTACCAGATCGACGCCCGTGACCTCCTCGGTCACGGTATGTTCGACCTGTAGCCGCGGATTCGCCTCAATGAACGCCAGATCGCTCTCGTCATCCATGTTGACGAGAAACTCAAACGTCCCCAGGCTGCGATAGTTCGTCGCTGAGGCCATACGTACCGCGGCTGAGCTCAGTCGATCTCGTGTCTCAACGCTGATTGACGGACTGGGCGCCCATTCGACCACCTTCTGGTGTCGTCGTTGCAGACTGCATTCTCGTTCGCCCAGATGTGAGACCGAACCCGCGCCGTCGCCAACAACCTGTACTTCGACGTGCCGGGCGCGAGTCATCAGGCGCTCGACCAGCACGTCGCCATTGCCAAAGGCCGCGGTCGCCTCCGACTGGCATCGCTCGAATGCCTCTGGGATATCCTCCACCGATCTGACCACCCGCATCCCTCGCCCGCCACCGCCGGCGACGGCTTTGATCATCATCGCTCCGCCTGTGCCCAGCGACTCGAAAAACTCGATGGCGTCATCGAGTTGCACAGCCGCGGCGCTGCCAGGCAAGATCGGCACGCCATGTTCCCGGGCCAGGGCTCGCGCCCGCGCCTTGTCGCCAAACAGCTCCAACGATTCCACGCTGGGACCGACGAACGTGATCCCCGCTGCATCGCATTGCCGCGCCAGTTCCGCGCTCTCTGCCAGAAATCCGTAGCCCGGGTGCAGTGCGTCGCAGCCAGAGGATCGAGCGGCGTTGATCACCGCCTCGACGTCGAGATATCCACGCGCGCCAACTCCTTCCAGCGTGTGCGCTTCATCCGCACGTCGGACATGCAGCGAGTTCGCGTCATCGGGCGTGTGGACGGCAACCGAGCCAATCCCAAGCTCCTGCGCAGCGCGGACAATCCGGATCGCGATCTCACCGCGATTCGCGATCAACAACTTCTCAATCGACATACGTCCCCCTATGGAAGCTGAGGCTAGCGGGCAATCTGCTACCAGTTTGACGACCTACCTGTATTCGCGCCGTGGAGCTAAAACGAAAATGCGTCGACATGCTGACAGGCATCGGCGACGTACGCCTCCAGTCCCTCGCGGCGGCCCAGCTCTGGCCGATCCCACCGCCAGCCGATCAGAACTAATCGCCGAATCAGCAGGAACAGCGGAATCAGCGACGCCGCCTCTTCGCTCAGCGGACGCATCTTCCGATATCCGTCAATCATGGCCGCCGTAATCGCCTCAAAGTACGGCTGCTCCTCCAGACCAAACAGGGCCGTGGCGAAGTCATATTGATGCCAACCGAAGCCTGCGTCGTCGAAGTCGATCACATGCAACGCGCCCACCCGATCAACGAGGAAGTTATGCACGTGCAGGTCCGCGTGGATCATTGAGTAAGTGCCCCGCCCTGTTCCATACTCCGTCAGCGCCGATCTGATCTCTGCTCGCGCTCTCCGGAGCACCTCACGCTGGCCCATGGTCAGGATCGGAATGTCCCAGAACCGACCCCAGAAGGGCGACTCACCGACGTATCCGGGCACATCGAAGGCGTGTCGGGTGAACTCGACCGGCGGCGTCCAGGCGATCGCCTGGTTGTGCATGTTCGCCGCAATGCGGCCCAGTTGCTCGAAATGCCCGACAATGACCCGCTCGTCGGTCGCTGATTGCATCGAGGCGCTCAGTACATCGCCATCGATCCACTCAACCAGACCAACAGCGCGGCTTGAGGCGCCATCAGGCGTGGGGATGGTCGCGTAGCCAGGCCCGTCCAGCGTGCGCACCCCGACTGGCACGCTGATCCCCGCCTCGTTCAACGCCTGCGTCCAGAGCAACTCGGATTCCAGCTCGGGCAGCGTGTGATAGCCGGGACGATGAATGCGCAAGGCATACTGCTGTCCGTCTGGCAGGCCGAGACGGAAGACCGTGTTTTCGCTGCGCGAGACGAGTTCGATCTCGTCGGGCGCAAGCGCCCAGTCGGACAGCGATTGCTCGGCGATCGCGTAGA
>RKRS01000076.1 GCA_007571275.1 Dehalococcoidia bacterium | reverse complement strand
CTGTGGGGGAGATGCCGCCAGGCAGAGGAGGCTCCCTTAGTTGGCGCTGAGCACAGGCGCGGGGGTGGCGACGTGCTCCGAGCCGACTGGCTTTGGCGACCAGTGATCCTCGTAGTCTTCCCAGATGTGCTTGACGCGCGGCATGACCTGCTCGGCGAAGAGCTTGGTCGAGGCCCGCGCCTTGTCGTCCGGCATGTCGCCGCAATGCAGCAGACAGACCAGATGCCCAACCTGCAGCTTCGTCGCCAGCGCCTCGATCTGCTCCGTGACCGAATCGGGTGAGCCGGCCACGATGTAGCCCTCGCGCACCCAGTCGTTCCAGGTCAGCGTGTGCGCGACGCCCAGGCCCTGCGCGCCGCCCGCGCGCAGCCCGGCGCGGATCGTGTTCTCGGTGCGGTAACCAGGCGCGTCGGCGAAGCCGGGGTGGACATGCAGGCACTTGTCGAAGAAGTACTGCAGGTGCTCGGTATACATCTGCTCGGCCTGATCGTCGGTCTCGGCGACCACGATCTGCTGTGCGAAGGCGCCCTGGAACGGGTTGAACTCGACGCCCATCTCGCCCAGACGGTTCCAGAAGCCCTGCATCAGCGCCTCGCCGCGGACGTAGCCGTTGAACGAGAGGTAGCTGTAGTTGTAACCCATCTCGCCGCAGAAGTCCCAGGTCTCGACCGAGCCGCCACCGGGAATCCAGATCGGCGGGTGCGGACGCTGAATCGGGCGCGGCCAGATGTTGACGTAGCGAATCTTGTTGTACTCGCCGTTCCAGCTGAAGACCTCGGGGTCGGCCCAGGCGCGCAGGATCAGGTCGTGATTCTCGCGGTACTTGTCGCGCAGCGTGGCCGGGTTCGAGCCGAAGCAGAAGTTGTCGTCCATCGAGGTGCCGACCGGGAAGCCGGCGACCAGCCGCCCGCCCGACATCACGTCGAGCATCGCCATCTCCTCAGCCACGCGCGTGGGCGGGTTGTAGAGCGCGATCGACTGACCGAGCAGCAGCAAGGTCACGTCCTTCGTGCGGCGCGAGAGCGTAGCCGCCATGATTTGCGGCGAGGGCATCATCCCGTAGGCGTTCTGGTGATGCTCGTTGACGCCGATTCCGTCGAAGCCGAGGCTGGCTGCGTACTCGAGCTGGTCGAGGTACTCGTTGTAGACGCGGTGCCCTTCGACCGGGTCATACAGTCGCGAGTCGACATCGACCCAGACGGAGCGATTGGTCTCGCGGAAGTCATCGGGCAGATGCGGCCAGGGCATCAGGTTGAACCAGTGAAATTTCATCACAATCTCCATTCGGAGGTCAAAGCGGGGTCGTGGAATCAGTGTAACGGCGCATCGCGCCGAAAACCCTCTGCGCGCTGTGCCCGAAAGCCCCCTCAGTCGCTGCGCGACAGCTCCCCCAGTGGGGGAGCTTTTCCGGAAGGGAGATGCCGCGACTTCCCTCGGGGGGAGATGCTGTGGTTCTTTTCTCAAATCTCCCTCGTTGGGGGAGATGCCGTTAGGCAGAGGGGGCTTGGCTGGACAGGAGCTGGGCGACCAGGCGCTCTACCTCCTGGCCCTCGGTTGCGGCGCCGAGCCACTGGCGGATTTCGCGGCGGGCGATGGTGACCGAGACCGACTGACCCCGCGCCTGACGCCGAGCGCGGACGTCGGCCCAGAGCGCCTGCGCGCCTGACGCCGCGGCGGCGCCGGCCTCGGCGATCTCGCAATGCAGGGGATCATCCGCAGCGAACTCGGGAATCGGTAGACGCCAGAGATGTTTCTGCACATCGCGAGCGCCGAACTGACCTTTACTCATCAGCGGCTCAACCGCGGATTCCAGCTCGCGACTGTTGATGATCGCCATCAGGTAGTCCGCTTCGAGCCGACTGCACGATATCCAGAAGAGTTTGTAGTCGATCACCGCATTCAGATCATCGACTACGGCAGCGGTCGGACGGCCGGCTGAGGCGTATACCAGCCTGACTAACTCATCAGACGCTCGACCAGCGTTTCCACTCGCTGACCCTCCGTCGACTGCGCCAGCCAGGCGCGAATCTCCCGACGCGCCACCGTGATCGAGGTCGACTGCCGCTTGCTCGCCCGCTCGGCCCGTCGTTCCGCCCACAGACGCCGCGCGCCCGTCGCCGCGGCGGCGCCGGCCTCGGCGATCCGCTGGTGCAGCGCGTTCTCCGCCTGGAACTCGGGAATCGGCAGGCGCCAGAGATGTTTCTGCACGTGCCGCGCGCCGAACTGCCCTTTGGGCATGAGTGGCGTCAGTCGCGTCTCTAGCGCGTTGCTGTTGATGATCGCGGTCAGATACCGGGCTTCCGCCATCGACTTCGCCGGAATCCAGAACAGGGTGTAATCGATCACTTGATTCGGATTGGTGAGGATCGCGGCGGTCGGACGACCACTGCTGGCGTATATCACGCGTATGGGATATATCTTGGTGCCGTGCCGTGCCGTGCCGTGCCGCTGTGCCGCTGTGCGCTGAGATTACCCATGTAGTCGATTCGCTCAATCAGCGTCAGTTTGTTATTGCCGCTTTTGTACTGTTCCCAGTGTTCGCTCATGATCCGCCAGCGTCGACGCATCCGCTCATCTAACGAAAGTGGGTCAATACCATACCATCCACTTTCATCTTTCTTGATCAGTTGTCCGTCGCTCCTTGATAACGGCAGCACTGCCTTCAAGGGTTCGAGTAACACGTAGGGCGCGACTGTCTCGCCCAAATGGACATCGAAGAGGTGCTGCGCCTCGATCGGCTGGCTTGCCAGGTCAGGAAGCTGGAGGTCCTTCCAGGGTCGCTTCTCCTGTGCACTGCGACGTGGCGACACCTGTACTAGATCAGCGGTCTGGACGAATGCGCCTGACTCCTCAGCATTGACGAAGAACAGCACCCGCGGCACGATTGTCGCTCCCTGTCGGGCCTGGTCGCCATAGGGCGAGGCGTACTTGCTGGAGGTGTCGGTCAGCTTCACCGTCTCATACGTGAACGGTCCGCCCTCGGGACCGCGCCAGCGGTGGGCTCGCATCGGCAGCGGCCTGGCCTGATCGACGCGCCGCGTGAAGGCCACTGACGCCGGTACGGGAAAGAACGTGTTGGGTTCAATCCGCTCCAGGTCCCAGGGCCGCTGGGCGCTCAGGTCGACTGCCAGTTCGCCCCACTGACCATCGCGCCATTTGGCGTACTGGCCGGTCTGCAGCGCCGAGTGCGGCAGCACCATGGCGGCCACGCCGCCGGGCTTGAGGTAGAGGTCGACGCAGCGGGCGTAGAACAGCCCGGCGATGTCCTGGTGGGTCGCATACTGGCGGCCGGTCCAGATGTCGTAGACGTCCTTGCTCTGCCGCTCCAACTCCTGGCGCACGACGGCGTCGCTATTCCGATAGTTGAGCCAGGGCGGGTTGCCGACGATCACATCGACCGGGTTGGCTCTCAGCGCCACGGGACGGACCAGATTCTTGGTGTAGTACGCCCAGATATGGTCGCGGCCCTCGCGGTGCAACCGTCGCAACGTCTCGGCGGTGCGCTTGAGCGTCTGGTAATCATCGCCCCCGATGCCTTCGGCATTCAGGACCCAGACCGGATCCTGATCGGTCTCGATGTGTTCGGCCATGCGGGTGAGCAGGCTGTCGAACCAGTCAGCCTGTTCGACCAGCGCGCGGGGAAACTCGAGGCTGAGGTTGCGTTCGAACTCAGTTCCCTCCACGTCGGCGACCGTAATCGTGACCGTGTCGCGCGCGAACATGTCGTCTCGGGCGGTCTGCAGCTGGAGCGAATCGCCGAGGTAGATCGGCACGTTGACGTCGACCCCGAGTCCACGCGCGGCGGCCAGCGCGTCCCGTGCGGCGAAGGTCCAGGTCGCGCGGGCCAGATGCACCGCGACCGGATGCACGTCGATGCCGATCACGTGGCTGAGCAGGCCGTCGAGCGTCCGTCGCGGGTTGCGCCCGTCTGCGCGGGCGGCGCTCAGATACTTGCGCACGGCGGCATGGATGAACGAACCCGAGCCGCAGGCGGGATCGAGCACGCGTTGCTGGAGCGGGTCGGTCACCACGGCGTCGACAATCGCGCGGGCCAGCCAGTCGGGGGTGTAGTACTCGCCCAGCCGCCGTCGGTCGTCGGCGGGGATCACGGCTTCGTAGAGAATCCGCGCGATGTCGAAGTCAGCCCGCTTCCAGTCGAAGCGCGCCACGCGCCCGGCCAGATCGCGCAGCCAGCGCTCGCCGTCGATCTCGGCCGGCCAGGTGAAGAAGTCGGACTCGACCACGCCGCGCACGCCGGTGCGGGCGACGAAGGTGTCGCCGGTGATCAGCCGTCTGGGATCGCCGCGCAGTTCCGCCTCGAGGTTGATGCCGAACGCCGACTGCACCGCGAGTCCAACCACAACGGAGAGATAGGTGTGGCGCACGAACAGTTCATCGAGGTCGGTGTCCGCGTCCACGACCTCGCCCAGCGCCGCCGCGAGCAAGCGTCGCCAAAGCTCGCGCTTGACCGCGATCGTGGGATGATCGCGGTTCGCCAGGTACAGCTCGCGCAGGCTGCTGAGATGTTGCTCGAAGCGCGGCCCGGCGCCGAGTCGATTGCGAATCTCCGCGTCGGTCGGCTCGATGTCACGCGCTTCCAGCGCCTGCGACTCGTCGCGCAACCACTCGTAGAGCAACAGTCCGTGCTCGGCGTCATTGAGCGTGAACGCATGCGAGTCGGTCGTCCGCACCGCGCCCATGCCGGGTCGGCGCAGGAGCCAGTACTTGCCGTCGGTGAGGATGCCAAAGCGCTGCGGTTGCTCGGCGTCCATCGCCTCGCGCAGATAGTTGTCCAGCTGTCGGACATGTCCCGGATCAGCGTCGAGGCCATTGCCAATCCGACGCTTGAATTCGACGATCACGTCGTCGGTGAGCAGGTCGACGCGGCTGGTTGATCCAGGCGCCGGCGGCTGCTCGAGCGTGATCTGCTCGTTCGAGGCCAGCTCCGAACGGATCAGGAAGTCGCGCACGGCGACGCCGATATCGGCCTCGCGCGTGCTGCCATGGTGCAGATCAAGGATGCGCTGCGCATCACGCGCCAGCATGTTGAGGTCGGGCATGTGAGGGATTGTAGCCGTAGTCGGGAAATCCCCCTCCTCCTCAGTCGCTGTGCCCGGAAGCCCCCTCAGTCGCTCCGCGACAGCTCCCCCAAAG